>NZ_JBEUPA010000039.1:0-56298 GCF_040492065.1 Actinomadura sp. NPDC000929
GAGTTCGGCACCGAGGTCGCCATGCGCAACTCCCACGCCCGTACCGACGACGAACTGCACCCGCTGCGCGAGGTCCCCCGCTGGGACTGGCCCACCCCCTGACACCCGGCGGCCACGGGCATCCGGCACACGCCCGGTTATCGTGACCGCATGCCAGGTTGACGCTAGAGACACCGTGTTTCTCCGCGGCCCCGCGCCCCGCCGCCTTCGTCCGCACCTCGATCCGGACGAAGACCAGCAGCAGGAGTTACGACGCCGAGGTAGAGCGTCGGCACGCCGCTGGGCCGGACTTTGCTGGTGCCGGTGGCGGTGGTGCCGCTGCCGCTGGAGGCGGCAGGCTGGGATGCACCAGGGGAGTGGCATGCCGATGAGCAAGGCCGGAGAGGCTTCTCAGAGAGTCCGGACGGCCGGGGCACCTTCGGTTACCGTGGGTTAGTGAGATCGTGGTGGCGGGGGTGTTAATTGTGGGAGATCGCAACGTCCTTGATCTTCACTGAAGTGCGCTGTGGTGGAGCGAAAAATGCTGTCTGACCTACGGATTTCCCGAGAGGCGGCTTCCCTCGGGCTTGATCGATTGTGTTCACACCGAAGAGGCAACTGGTTCGAACCCAGTATCGCCCACCCCAAGTTTCCGCAGGTCAGAGCGTCGCCAACGGCGCGATCTCGTGTGTTCCAATGAGCGCTTCGTAGTCTCGGGAGCCAGTTTCGGGAGCCACCATACGCTTCGCAGATTCCCGAAGCGCTCACCCATACGGTCGATCATTGTGACCGCGTCGTCCTGGTCGGCCGAGTTCGGCCACGGTAGCTCCACTGACCTTCTTGAAACCTCGTTGGCCGTCTGGAGAGCGAGGGTTCTCGGGTGCGCAACTTCTTCAGCTGCCAGCGCTTGACCGAGGAGCGTGATGATGGTCATGGGCAGCGCGGCCAGCCCGAAAGTGGCGATTCCCGCCACCGTCATGGCGGAGAACGCCGCGTAGCGCCAGAAGACCCGGCCCAGCCATGCCCGCACAGCGCCGGGGGCCCGTCGTAGAAGCCCAGGACCGGTATCGGCTCGGTGCCGTCGTCGTAGACCCGTGGGTTGGGACGCGGTGGGCCAGCCAGAGGAGATCGGCTAGGACTGCGATGCCGGGGACTGCCAGGATTGCGAAGCCGAGTCCGTGCGCGTGCCAGGCGACGGCTGCCGCGGCCAGCCGCAGTCCCGCGAATGCGCCTGTCTGGTCCAGCGCTTGATGGACCGCGAACGCCGTTCCGCATCCCATCGGGCTTCCGGGGTGGGAGAGCAACGTGTCCTTGTGGGCCTGCACGTGGCCATGCCCACCCGTTCAGCCACTATGAGCGCGCATGCCCCGGCCAGCCCGACCACTCAGCCGCCAGGCTGCTCACTAGTCGGAACCTCAGAAGCCACCAACCCTGCTTCGGAGCATCACGGGTTTTCGGAAGCGCTATCGAGCGACCCTTCCTAGGAGCTGAGGCTCAGCTGTCCGGGTACGCCTGCTCGGTCCAGCAATTCGTGCATGACGTGCGGGGGAAGCGCCGGATTACGCGCGACTGCAACTGCCAGCCGCGTTTCCTCCAAGGACTCCAGCAGTCGTGGCAGCGGGAGCCTGGGGTCGGCTGCCGCGCCTCGGTGCAGGTTCGGGTTGTCGTCTTCTAGCAGTTCGGTGACCCGTTGAGGTGAGAGCCGGGGGTCACGCAGGGCGCACCAGCGCACCCATGGGTCTTCGTCGCGGCTCAGCCCGTCGACGAGCTCAGGCGGTGTCTGCGGGTCGTCCAGGGCCAGCGCCCGCATCCGGGGGTGCGGATCGTCGGCGAACCGGCGCAGTCCTTCATGCGGGATGCGTTCTTTGATCTGCCATTGCGACAGCCCCGCCCACTCGCGCCAGATCTCCAAGAGCAGCTCGACGGGCACATCGTGGCTGTTCTCAGCGAGGAGCAGACGCACCGCGAAGTCCTCGTCGGTGGCGAACCGCGCCTTCACGTCTTTCGGGAGGTCTTTGCGTCTGGCCAGCCCGCGTCGGATCAGCACGTGCGCGGACGTCGCGTGGCGGCGCACCTCGACAGCATCGAGCGGGAGCAGCAGCGTCCACTGGGGCAGGTGGTACCTGATCTCCGGGTCGATCTCGACATCGATGGCTGCGCGCTCGTTCTCGGTGAGCGCCGGATGGGACGATGCCGCCAGCCGCACCCGGGACTCCGGTGCGCGCGTCAGCCTCCGCACCACGTCGACGGACAGCAGCGGATTCTGGGCGGCTCGTTCCCGCGCCGCGGCGTCCCCGGACGTCACCAGCGCGTCGGCTTCCTCCGGGGTCATCGGCGTCCAGCCGCCGGGCGGTCCCGCGGGCGTTTCCGCGATGCGCTCGCGGGCCTCGGCGCGGATGTCGGGCATGGGATCTGACAGAAGCTTGATCAGGCTCTGCATCGGCACGTTCGAGTGGCTCACGACCTCCCAGCGGACATAATCGTCCGGGTCGTCCGCGAGGATTTCCAGAACCTCCTCCGGCAGCCGCCTTCCGCGCTCCCAGCAGCCCGCGAGCGATCGGCGAACTTGCACGTCCGGGTCTGTGGCCAGGCGGAACCGCTGGTCTCCGCCGTAGGCCGCGAAGTTCCGCCGCACCTTCGGGTCGGCGTGGTTCAACGCCGCCCCGGCGACTCTGTCGCTCCATTCCTTCCTGGTGTAGAAGTCGATGGCGCCGACGGACAACAGCCGCAGAACAACGTCATCGGGGGCGGCGGGATTGCCGGAGAGCCCTTCGATCCATCCTTCGGGCGGGGGCGTGGGGTCACCGAAGAAGAAGATCGCCATGGTCGGCAAGCGTACGAGTTGAAGGGCCACTGGGCACTGCCCGTTCGGGTCACGTTTGGAGTCCGCGGCCAGCAGACCGTTCTTGTTGGCGCCTGTATCTGGCCGGTTGAAACCCCCGTTCTTCGGAGGAGTGGGTGGTCGCAGGGCTGTCGGCCCTCGGCAGGAACGTGCCGTTGCCGGACTGGATAGTGCACTGGCCAAGGTCGAATCGGGCGGGAGCTCGCTGCCGACCGCTCTCGACCTGCTGGTGATGATTTATCTGGCAGGTAGACGACCTGCCCAGCTGAAACCCGTCAACGGCTGGTTTGGGTCATCGCGGGCCCTGAGAACGTTTTCCGTGCGGAGGCGTAGCCGGCGGCGGTCACCGTCGAGGGCATGACAACCCATCAGCGCGATCACGAGCCCGGCCGAGCTCTCGGCGACAGCGAGCAGCAGAGGGCGACTGCACGCCGCTGAGAAGGCGGACCTCTCCCGAGCGCTCGCCGTGGAGGATGAGGAAGACCGCACTGTTTCGCCGAACGAGCCCTCGGAGCACACCGGGCGTTGGGCTTCGGGGATGCGAGAGGATCCTGGGTAGTGGCCCTTATCCTCGAACCTAGCTATCCCGGAACCTCAGCCATAGGTAACGTCGTAACCCGTGCAGTGGAATGTCGTGGTCTCCTTAGTGGTCACTGTGGTCGTGGCGGGCACCGGCTACGGAGCGACCTACCTGACGAATCTGCGTCTGGCGCGCCGTAAGGATCATCTGGATCGGGTCAACCGCCAGCTCGGCGATCTCTATGGTCCGCTTTATGCGCAGTCGGAGGCCGTGAACCGGGCTTGGCGGAAGTTCGTGGCCCGGCACGGGAGCGTGTGGGCATCTCCGGTCCCAGCCACCGCGGAGCAGGCCGCTACTTGGCGGCTGTGGATGTCAACGGTCTTCATGCCGCTCAATCGACGCATGGTCGAGACGATCGTCTCCCATGCCGACCTCCTGCGCGAGGACACCATCCCCGAGCCCTTGAAAGAGCTGTGCGCGCACGTGGCCTGCTATGAGCCCGTCGTCGCGCGCTGGCAGGAAGACGGGTTCGACTCCCTCCAGTTGGATGACCACGTGTCGATCGCTGGTGATTTCCCACGTGAGAGGTTGGACGCCTACCTGCGGAGTTCTTTCGAGTCGCTGAAGCTCGAACAGGCACGACTGATCGCTCAAATACAGCACTTGCCCTCTCGCGACACGTTGGGCGATTAGCCTTGCCGCCGCGTACTTGCCACTCCACGTCTGCCGACGGTTTGCCAAGTCACCGCCTGGTCCCTGAGCCGCCCCACCCTTTTGGACCCCGGCGACCAGCACCGCCTCCCCCTCCGGCAGATGCACAGCTAGTCGTCGGTTGGTGCGTAGCCGGTCACGGTCGACAGCACCGAGACCCACACCGCCAGCAGCGCCGCGCCCGCGGCGGACCGGACGCCATGGCGGCTCCCTGATAAGCGGTCCTTACCCCGGAGCCCCCCCGGCGCCGCTGACCTGGGCGATGATCCCCTCCGGCGTATTCTGGCCTTGCCCCATCTCTGAAGTTGCCATTGGCGGGCCGAACAGCGGTCCATCACCTTATTGTGGTGACGTTGGAGGTCCGGCTGCCGCCGGCGTCCTGATTCCGGCTGCTCGTTCCCAGAGGCCGTCAAGGGCTCAGATGGTGTTCCCTTGAATTCCTTCGCAACCAAGGAAGCCGCGTCGGCCGCCTCGCCCATAGTGGTCATCTCCGACCGCGCTCGCTCGCTCATCAGCGGCTCTGATCATTTAAGGCTGGGCCTTGGGTCTTCTACTTGAGGCGTTCGTAGGGTTGTGGCCACCGTACGATCGATCGTAGTTGTAGTAGTCCCACACGTGGAACTTGTCGTTGAACACCTCAGCGCTGTCGATTAAAACGCCGTCGAGTGCCGGTGTACTGGCGCTGCACACCTGCGGCGGCCCTTTCTCTCAAACCCGGTCTCGTCGACCACCAGCACCGCGCCAGCGTCGCCGAGCCGCTCGGCCACTTGCGCACGCAGTGTGTCCCACACCTGATCGACGTCCCAGCGAGCACGGTTGAGCAGCCGCTACTTGACGGTGGTGAAGTCAGCGTCATGAGCGGGCGCCTGCTAATCGCTGGGGCAACCGGTCGGACTGCCGCCCCCCTCCCGCGCCGATCAGCCTTTCTCCAGCTCGGCGGTCAGTGACAGGGATCGAGCAGGGTAAACAGGAAAATCATCATCGTGGGGGCCCGCGGACGTCACGGCAGCCGTGACCCGTGGCGGATCGCCTTCCAGAAATTGTCTCCGGCGCAGAGGCTGAGGCAAGTGATGACAAAGCCGGCAGCGAGGCTGACGAGCAGCACGCCGCAGATCCATCGCAGCACGTCGAGCAGCCACTGCATCGGCACCGGTGGTACGCAGGCATCCATCATCACTGGACGGATCATGAGATCGAACACGGCGGGGTTCCCTCCCCGTGAACCGTCAGCCGGCCACGGGCGCGTCCAGGCCATTGCGAGCACGTCCGGCGCCGGCCGGTGGAGATGACAGCCACCGGGGAGATAGAAACGCAGGCCAGACACATAGCGCGAGTTTTCCCGCCGGATCCGGGACGCGCGCCGACGATGCGGTACGAAGAGGCGCGTACGGGGGAGGAGGCCGACCTCGTCATAGAGGAGGCCGCCATGTGGAGAACTTTGCTGCCGCGTTGATGTCGCTGTGGGAGCTGGCTGGCGAACCGCCATACTCCTCTGTAGCCAGCAAATCCACGTTCGGGGACTGGAAGAGCGGCGAGGGTGACCCCAAGGACCTTGCATCCTTTTAGAGGGTTGTCAGAAAACTTCGCGCGCTGGCCGTCAAGCGGGAGCGGGAGTAGGCGGCCGAGCGGGTGGCCCGATTCCGGCAGTTGGATGAGGAGCACCTCGAAACCCTGCGGAGACTGGCTCGGGCGCCCGGGATCGCCATTCTGGGGCGGCTGCGCGGGCTCAGCGACCAGCCCGTCGCGGACGCCGCGGTGCTCGAGCCCAACACCCGCTCCTCGACGCCCTACGGCAGAACGTGGCAATCCTGCCCACCGCGCCGACTGTTAAGGAGATCGTCGAGGCGGTGCGCTGTTGTACCGCCACGGGGCTGGCGCCCGTCCTGCTAGTCGACACACTCGACCTGCTGATGCACGGCCAGGAGGGCGCGAGGCTGGTGGCGCGGCTCCTGCTGGCCAGACATCGGAGGTCCCAGCCATGGAGCCGAGGGTGATGATGGCTCGCGGGGGGTCACCGTGCATCCATGTCACATGGCCACATAGCGCCCTGGCCGAGTCGGGCACGTCCCTGCGCGTGTGGTGGCTGCACAGCGTGTCTGCTACAGCCGCCCGCGCCCGCAGGACGTCCTCGGCGTCGACGTGGAGCCGGAGCGGCAGCGGGAAACGCGTCGTGTTTGTCCGTTGGGCGCCTGCCGGGACGATGCAGCATGCTGGGGCGTCAGCGCGGGCGATCGCCCGGGGCGACAGCGCCGCTTGGCCCCTGAGGTGCTCCGAGAAGGTTAGTGTCACCGCGGCGAGGCACCTGGCGGGATGTGGGTGACCATCCGGCGGCGACGGTCTCTCGCAGGCAGCGGACGAACTCCGACTGGAGCGGCGCCACGCTCTTCCTGGTGGCCGCGTAGACGGTTCTGACCGGCTCGTCTTCCAGAGGCGCCAGCATGATGTCGGGACGGACGGCACCCGCCGCGATGGACGGTACGAGCGCCAGCCCCAACCCTGCCGCGACGAAGCCCTGCTTTGCCGTCCACTCCCTGGCCGCGAAGGCGATGCGGGGCCGCGAGCCCGTGCGCCGGTGCAGAGCGATCAAGGTTTCCGAGCCTTCGGGGAAGCCCTCGATCCAGGACTCCTCCTTCAACTCGTCCAGGCGAAGACTTGCCCTGCCCGCCAGACGGTGCCCCGCGGGCAGGGCCACCAGCAGCGGGTCGTCCAGAAGGTGGTGCAGGGAGAACCGATCCGACTCCAGCGGCCTGTCCGGGTAGGCGCTCACCACCGCCAGGTCGATGTCACCGGTTCTGAGGCGGGCCAGCAACGGGGCGGTGGTGCTCTCCACCAGTGACAGAAGCACTCTGGGGTGCGTCCGCCCGAACGCGGCGATGGCGCGCGGGACAAGATCCGCGTCGGCGGTGTCGAACGCTCCGACGCGCAACTGGCCCACCTCGTGCAGATCGTGCCTTGCCGCCGCCAGCCTGGCCAGAATCGCGATCGCGTGCTCCAGCAGGCGGCGGCCCTCCTCGGAGAGTTCCACGCCGCGCGGATGACGATCGAACAACGCGACGCCGAGCTCGCCTTCCAGGGAAGCGATCTGCCGTGACACGGCGGACTGGGTGTAGCCGAGGGCCTCCCCCGCCGCCGTGAAGGTCTTCCTGGCGGCCACTTCGACGAACACTTCCAGCCAGGAGACATCCATGGCACTTCCCCAGGGAATTCGATATGCGGAGGTCGCATCGTAGCGATGCCGAGTATTCGTTGGTCACATGGGCGCCGGATACCTACAGTGATCGGCCATGGAGATCGGACTTTACGGGCTGCACCGCGGCGAGAATGTCGATCCGGATGTGCTGGCCACGCGGGCGCGGCTGGCCGAGGAGACGGGCTTCGAGTCGATCTGGGTCGGTGATCACATCGCGATGCCACCGTCCTCGGACGAGCAGGGCCGCCTGGAGGCCGTGGTCGCTCTGGCCCACCTGGCGGCCCTGACCAGGACAATCAAGCTCGGCTTCGGCGTTCTGGTGCTGCCCCAGCGCCAGCCGGTGCTGCTGGCCAAGCAGCTGACCTCTCTCGACCTGCTGTCGCGGGGCCGCCTGATCGTCGGCATCGGCGCAGGGTATGTGGAACGGGAACTGGCCGCCATGGGCGTCTCGCCGGACAGCCGCGGCGCCCGTACAGACGAGTATCTAGCCGCCATGCACGCCCTCTGGGACGATCAGCCGTTCGCCGGAGAGTTCGTGAGCTTCGCGGACGTCGTTCAACGCCCGCGCCCGCGACGGCGCCCACCGATCGTCGTCGGCGGACACTCACGGGCGGCCATGCGCCGAGCGGTTCAGTCGGCCGACGGCTGGTACGGCGTCTACCTGACACCGGAGGAGGCGGCTCGCGCGCTGTCCGACCTCCAGGACGCGGCCAAGCTCCATAGCAGGCCCGCGAGCCTGGGCCCACTGGAAATCACCATTACACCCCCTCCGGGGCCCGTCGATCGAGACAGCGCCCAGCGCTACGCCGCGATGGGCGTGCACCGGCTGACGATCCAGCCGCCGGACGACGAGATGGAGGCCACGGTGCGCGCCGGCGCCAACTCGTTGGAAGCTTGAATCAGCAGAACTGCCGCTGGCGCCGCGCACGGGGATCCGCCAGGCCCGGGGGGTGAAGGTGACGGGGGCGTTTCGCCGAGCGGCCCGGTGTCCTCCGCCCGCACACGTGTCACGCAATCCCTTTCTGCTTCTTCGGCCGATGCCGACCCCCGCCAGCTCCGGTACCGGAACACGATGCGACCGGCCATCGAGCGGGTCGGGACGCTCGACGGGTCGCTCAACGACGGGGCGGGCCAGGTCACGGTGGACGAGCGCGACCGGCTCCGGAGGAGCCAAGCTCAAGATGACGGACGAGGACGTCGAGTGGGGCGAGTCGCTCGGTGAGATCTTCTGTCTGACCTTCGTCAGAGGAGTGGGGGAGACCGAGGCGCTGGCCCGTCTAAGCAGTGTTCGAAGTAGGCGGAGCCATTCGTTGATGGAGGTGATCTCAAGAATCGCCTGGTTGCGGACTGCGAGCTTGTCGTAGCGAGTGGCCACGGCCCGGTGGCGCTTGAGGCGGTTGATGCCGCACTCCACAGCATGGCGGCCCCGGTAGTCGGCCAGGTCGAAGGCGGGTGGACGACCGCCGCGGCTGCCCCGCCGCGACCGGTGCCCGGCCTTATCGGCCGGGACCGGGATCGTGGCCGCGATACCGCGGCGGCTCAGGTGAGCGCGGATCGCCCGAGACGAGTACGCCTTGTCTCGCGCCGCTCAAGTTCGCGCCGGTCAGGTCCGCTCTGCCGGTCAGGTCGGCATTGGTCAGGTCCGCGAGGATGGTGCCGCGGTCGCGGTCAGAGTCGTCCATCAGCCGCTGCAGCGCGTAGATGGCGCCCATCCGTACCTCGGGCTTGTGGGAGCCGAGCTGCTCGATGGCCTTGGTGTAGCGGTCGGTGATCTGCTCTTGCCGGGTGACAGCCAAGGTGCGCGCGGTGTACCTCAGCCCGGCCGCGGTGAACACCACAGTCCCGACCGACGCCACCCCGGTCACCAACTGCATGAGTGCCTTCCGCGCCTTGTAGACACCGTCGACCTGCTTGTCCTCCGACAGGCAATTCCACTGCTTCGCTTCAATGTCTTCCTGGCCAGGTGCCGCGCCACCGACGGCACCAGCACCGCACCCACCGCCAGTACAACGACGACGCCCGCGAATACGGCGTAAAGCCACAAGGGCCGCGGCATGCTCCCAACTTCTGAAGCCGTAGCCAGCCTGCCGGACTGACGCCGTGTTCCGCCAAGACCGACACAGGGCAGTGGACGACCTTGGCGTGGTCGGTGCGTCCGACCGCGGCGTTGATCGGCCGTTCGGTAGGCATGGCAGTCGGCCTGCGCTCTGCCCGGCCTCGGCGATGGCAGGCGGATGAGGTGAGATGCAGCCCGGGCGCCAGAGCACGAGCCGGCGCCGCTGCTTCGATCGTCGCGGCCGAGGATCTGCGGCATCGGCCATGCATCTGTTCGCTCCCTGGAACGCTGCGCACCTCTCCCATGGAAAGTGAGCATTTACTGATCTTGCATCTGGGAGAGGGCCTGTTCCTCCTTGGTTTCAGGCGACTGGGAACCATGTGCGTCAACGATCTTCGACGGGGTCTCCAGGGAGGGGACGCGCTCAGCCCGTAGCGACAGCAGAGAGGAGACGAACAGCAGCACGGCGATGAGGATCGACACTGTGGTGATGGCTGGGGTTGACCCGTACGCGTCGGCGGCCGTGGAGAAAATGCCACCGATGATCGCGACTGACAGGCCAGCGCTGATCTGAAGAGTCGCGGCGACCAGACCGCTGGCCAGGCCGGCGAACGCACGCGGAATGTGTGTCACCGTGATGCGGATCAGCGAAGGCAGGGCGAGCCCCTGACCGAAGCCGATGAGCGCCAGGGGTGCGGCGGCCCACGAGGTCTGGTCGAATGCGGCGACGAGTCCGGCGAAGGCGAGGAAGCCGATGGTCTCCAGGCACAGGCCGAGGGCCGCGATCCGGCGCGGCATGATCCGCATGAGGTGCGGAACGGTCAGTGGTCCGACGAGGAAGCCGATGCCCAGGGGCAGGATGTCCAGGCTCGCCTCGAGCGGAGTGCGGCCGACGGCCTGCTCGTGTTCGGAAAAGATGAGGAAGAAGGCAGCGATCGAGTAGAACAGGGCGACCGCCACCAAGGAGATCCGTACGCCCGGCGCGGTGACGGCCCGGGGCGGCACCAATGGCATGACGTGTCGTCCGCGGGACCGGTTGCCGTCGAAGGTGGACTCGTAGCGCCAGAACCTGTGCAGCACGCCGGCCGCGACGACGAACAGAACGAAGCACCACCAGGGCCAGCCCAGGGCCTGCCCCTCGAGCAGCGGGATGACAATCCCGACAAGACCGGTGAAGAGGAGGACGGCGCCGATCGCGTCAAGCTTTTCTACACCTCGGGTGGGCGGGTCGTGCAGGAACAGGCTGCCCAGAAGGCCCAAGGCCGCGACTGGCAAGTTGATGAAGAAAATCGACCGCCAGCCTAGGCCCCAGATGTCAGCGGTGACGAGGAGTCCGCCCAAGGACTGGCCGATGACCGCGGCGAGTCCGAGGGTCGCGCCGTGGAAGCCGAGGGCGATCGTCTGGTCCCGGCCGTCGAGGCTCGCACGGATGAGGGCCAGCGACTGCGGCGCCACCAGCGCGGCGGTGACACCTTGCAGGATGCGCCCGATGACCAGCAGCCAGGGCTCGCCGGCCAAACCGCACAGCAATGAGGCAAGGGCGAACCCGACGAGGCCGACGAGAAACACTCGCCGCCGCCCGTACAGATCGCCCAGACGGCCACCGAGAGTGAGCATCACGGCATAGGTGGCAGCGTAACTGGCCACGATCTGCTGGCCGAGAATGGCGCCGCCGCCGAGGTCGTCCTGAATCGAGGGGATGGCGAGATTGACGATGAAGAAGTCGAGTGGCGGCAGCAGCGTGCCGGCCAGCAGTGTGACCACGCCCACCCAGGTCCGGGCGGAAGTCCTTGATGTTGAAGTCATTACGTGCCCCTATTCCCGGCAATGACCGTCTCGGCCTGCTTCCCCCCATAGGGCCAGAAGGGCGTCGGCTGAATGCTGCATCGTTTCGGCGGGCACGCCGTCGCGTGCCTGAGTTGAGATGCCATGAGGAAGATGGGCCACATTGGACGTGCCGGGAATGGGCAGGATGACGTCAGAACGGTGCAGCAGCCAGGACAGTGCCACCTTGGACGGGTGGAGTCGTGCGCCGCAGCGATGTGATCGACCGGTCCCTCGGGGCGGGCCAACTGGCCTGCATCCACGGGCGCCCAGGGGATGAAACCGATGCCGTTCTGGGTGCGGTAGTCCAAGACATCGGCGGAGCTACCGTCAGCCAGGTTGTACCGGTTCTGCACCGTGGAGATGTCCGCGATCCGTCGCGCCTGCTCGATCTGATCGACCGTTACCTGCGACAATCCGATCGCGACGATCTGCCCTCGTCCTGAAGGTTCTTCAACTCTCCGACCTGCTCCTCAAGCGGAACCTTGGGGTCGACGCGATGGAGCTGGAACAGGTCGATCTGGTCGAGGCCGAGCCGGCGCAGGCTCATCAGCGCCTCCTGGCGGAGGTACTTCGGGCGACCGGCCGGCGGCCAGGCCTTGGGCCCGAGACGCACCAGCTCGTTTCCCTGCTTGATGACGTCCGGGCCGTTGCGCGTCAGGCCCGCCTTGGTCGCGATCAGTGCGTCGTCCGGGTAAGGATGGATGGCCTCCCGGATGATCTCCTCGCTGATGTAGGGCCCGTAAGAATTGGCGGTGTCGATGAGCTGCACGCCGAGTTCGACGGCACGCCGCACGATACGCACACACTCGGCGCGGTCCTCGGGCTCGCCCCAGATGCCGAGTCCGGTCAGCCGCATGGCACCGAAGCGTCTTCTTCCCGGCGATCTCGTAGGTGCCCGCGCGGTCGGCGAGGGAGGTGTTCATGATCGGGTGTCACCCTTTTCCAGAGTCGTGTCCTCGTCGGCGTCCTCCGCATCGACTGCCGCCTGGTCGGCCAGACGTCGCAGGAGGACCAGGCCGTCGTGACTGGCGCTGCTGGGTTCGGCGCTGTAGACGGACAGGTGCTGTCCAGGGGCACTGGCGACCGCGAAGGTCTCGAAGTGCAGCCACAGCTCCCCTACACGCGGGTGCACGAAGTGCTTCTTCTCACGGGTCCGCGGACGCACCTCGTAGCGAGCCCACAGGTTCGAGAACGCCGGGCTATGCAATGTCAGCTCACCGACGACCCGCTGGATGCGCTCGTCCGCGGGGAACTGTGAGGACGACGCCCGCAAATTGCTCACCGCGAGACGCGACGCGGCGTCCCAATCACCGTAGAACGACTTCGCATACGGGTCCAGGAAGATCATGCGCAGCAGGTTGTCGTACCGGGCGAACCCGCGGTAGAGCTCGCGCGCCATCGCGTTCGCGCCCAGGATGTCCTGCGCCGCACCGACCAGGAAGGCCGGCACGTCCGGCATGCCGTCCATCAGCCGGACCAGCTCCGGAGCGGCGGTCGGCGACGCGGCCGCCCGCGCCCCGAACACCGGCAGGCCTAGCCGGAACAGATGCACGGCGGCGTCGTCGTCCAGTCGCAGGGCGCCGGCGATCGACCGCAGCACCTGATCGGAGGGATGCCGTTCCCGGCCCTGCTCCAGCCGGATGTAGTAGTCCGTGCTCACTCCGGCGAGCAGGGCCACCTCGTCGCGCCGAAGGCCCGGCACCCGCCGAGGACCGTCGTCGAGCAAACCGACGTCCTGCGGCCGGACCAGTGCTCGTCGGGCCCTGAGGTACTCACCGAGCTTGTTCTCACTGTCCACCCTGCCGACAGTAATGCGGACCGAGTCCCCTGGCGTGGGTGCCCTGCACCCACTCTGGCCGAGCCGACGCTGCGGCGTCCCGCCCATCATTCCTGCTGCTCCGTCGGCCGGACCAGGATCTCGTTCACCGCGACGTGGCGCCGCCTGGTGACGATGAAGGCGATGGTGTCCGCCACATCCGTGGGACGCAGGCACTCCATCACGGTGTAGCGCTCGTACATCCGGTCCCGGACGTCGGGACGGTTTTGGAGGGGCAGCTCGGTCTCCACCGCGCCAGGCTCTACGAGCGAGACCCGCAGGTGGCGCTGTGCGACCTCCTTGCGGAAGGCTTCACCGAAGGCGGTCACGGCATACTTGCTCGCGTTGTAGACACCACCCCCGCCGCGGACCGTTCGGCCCGCGGTGCTGCTGACCAGGATGATGTCGCTGACTCCGCGGGGGCCGTCGGAGGCCGCTTCGAGCAGGTGCGGAGCGGCTGCGTGGGCGGTGTACATGAGTCCGAGGGTGTTGAGCCCGATCATCCGGCGCCAGTCGGTGGTGTCGGTGCCCGTGATCGGTCCGAGGATCATGACGCCCGCGTTGGCCACGACGGTGTCGAGGCGGCCGTATGTGTCGACGGCGCGGGCGACGGCGGCGTGGGCCTGCTCTTCGTCGGTGATGTCGGCGCCCACGGCCAGGGCCTGGCCCCCGGCGCTCTCGATCTTCTCGACGAGTGCCTCGAGACGGTCCGCGCGACGGGCCACGACGGTCACACGTGCGCCGAGGGCGGCCAGGGTGAGCGCGGTGCCCTCGCCGATTCCGCTACTGGCTCCGGTTACTAGGGCGACCGTGCCGGAGAGGGGGCGGCCACCGACCGCGGCCCAACCTGGGGTCGCGTCCTCGTCCGCCGTGGGACGTGGACGTGTGTGGATCGAATCCGGGTGGTGCGAATGAGTGCTCATGAGCCGACGCCAGGGGCGCTTCGACCGGTGTGGGAGGGAGCGTTGCCCCCACCCGGGGGGCTACGGCAGCGCTGCGACGACCGAGCGCCGAGCCCAGGTGCGGCTGTGCCGCCGTGGGCGCACCGGCGAGGCGGCCCGGCTCCGTACCGTCCCTGGGCGGGTCGGGGCCGGAGCGCTCCGGTAGCCCCGGTCCCGGCCCTGCGGGTCTCCTTCCGTGTACCGCACCGATCCGGCCCGGCACAATATCCCCGGTCCACTCAGGGCCTCGGCGGTGGCGCCTAGCGGCGCCTGCTGCCGCGCAATGTGGCGATCTCGAAGGGGCGCAGATCGAGTTCGATCGTCTCTTGCGCGTGCCCCGTCCCCTGGCCGAGGGCGCGTTCCAGCAGGTCGGCCAACCACGCCGCTTCGAAGGCGAAGTCGAGCCGCACCGTCGTGCGGGGGCGTGCTCCGGACGCTTCGTAGACGCGGATGACGACGTCGCCGGAACGGTCCTCGGCAAGTTTGACCGCTTCCACGAAGACGGAGGCTGCCGAGACCGTCACGATGGGCTCCACACCCCGGTGGGCGTCCTTCAGAGTTCGCACCGGCAGATTCGTACGGTATCCGGCGGACGCGGCGTCGATGACGCCGCCGGCGACACCGAGGACGGTGCGAAGGACGTGCATTCCCTGATCGGCTTCCGGATCGGGGTACTTCGGTGCACGGCCGCCTGGCGTGCCGAGGTGGATCGGCAGCGCGCGGCCGAGCCGGACCCGCCCCAGCGGCGGTACCCGCCGCTGGGGGCCGTTGTTGTGGTGTACGTGCACGGCCACACCCGGCAGGCCCTGCCGCTCGCCGAGGTTGAGGAGCGGTACGGGCCGGTGCGGCCGGTCGTGGCCCCGGACGCCGCGGACGTCGAGCGGCTGCAGGAGCTGGTGCGCGACGCGGGCCGGCTCGCTCTCGGCACGATCGCCGCCGCACTGTACGCCGTCGAGCAGCGCATCGCGGCGACCCAGCCGTCGCGGATTCCCGCCGGCGGCGCGGCATCGGCCGAGGGGCTGATCGAACGCGACCCGCTGACGGCCGGGCGGCCCGGATCAAGAGAAGCCGTCGACTTGATCGCCGTCATCTGGCAGGTGGGCCCCGCCGTACTCGGTGACCAGGTCCACGCGGAGCTGCACGCCGAAGCGATCGAGATCTTCCTACGGTGGGCGACAGGCCGGCCAACTTCGTGGAGCTCGCCGAGACGATTGATCTGGGGCGGGGCGACGGGCACACGCTGCGACGACAAACGAACGATGAGCATCGGTCCGTCACGATAGTGAGCCTGTCGGCGCTTGCGTGACCACCGCGCGCTCCAGACCTCTGCCCAGCGGTCCTGCATCGGTAATACGGTCGGCCCCGTCAGCGTCGAGGCCACCCGGGCGACACCAAGAAGAGGTCACACCATGCGTGCGAACATTGAGGTCTATGGCAATAACGCCGCCGAGAACGTCAGCAACTGGCGGGTGGTCAGATGACTAGCGCGAGCCCGGGATCGTCCCGTCTGATCGCAACGGTGGACGCCCTGCGTACGGCGCTGGCGGAGAGCACGGACCTGCTCCGGTCCACGCTCGGCGGGACCGTCGACGAGGAGACGGCGGCCGCCGCGGAGGCCGACGGGGTGCCCCGGGAGTTCCTGGACTTCTGCCGGGTGCTGGACGGTGCGAGCTGCGGGCCGTCCGTGCAGCTCTTCGGCTTGGAGGAGGCCGAGGAGCACCAGTTCTACTGCGGGCCGGTGGTCGACTCCCCGCTGGATCTGTCCCCGGAGAAGCTGTTCTGCGTCGGGTTGATCGGCGACACACCGATCTTCCTCGACCGCGCGGGCCGCGGCATCCTCGGTATCCCGGACGAGCACTGGGAGTGGGTCGACGCGGAGCGCTTCGAGCGGCTCGCGCCCGGGCTGGAGGCGTTCTTCCTGGAGCGGTTGGCCACTCCGGAATACGCACGCCTTACGGCGATCGACGACGAGTTGGTGGAGTACGACGACTGGCTGAAACTGCTACGACGAGCCGGTCTCGCCGACTGAACCGCCGGCCAGCCGGTCGGCCCGCAATCGGTCTGAACCGTACCGGCCTACCGATGTCGCAGCCTGTCCGAGGCCCCGCTGGCCGAGGTCCTTGCTCTAGCTGAAGCGCTCCACGTGCCGGTGCGCTGGCCGTAGAGCCGATCACCGGAGACGAGGACACCGATGAGAACCGGCTCTACCCCCGCCACGAATTTAGCCCGGTGTGCGGTCGGCCGGAACTTACGCATCGCCCGGCGCGACAGCTCTCGGCTGTGTTCCGTCGACGGTTTGAGGGGTCAGGGTGTGATGGTGATGTAGAAGGGGTCGCCGTCCAGGACGTGGTCGTTGTTTCTGAACTGCTCGATGAAGTCTGTCGCCGCCCGAGCAGGCCGCTAGGCCGAGCACGGGCACCATCAGCAGACAAAGAGCCAAGGGCCGGATCCCCACCATGTGCCGCTCCCGAACATGATCAGACATGAACGCGGCGATCGTAGCCGCCTCCCCGCCGCCGGGCAGACTTTTCCGGCGCAGAGCCGGGAGACCGTGCAGGGCTTGCCCGGCGCCGCCCAGCAGACCGGGCAGACGTTGTTGCGGCCCGCGTCGTCCTGGTTGAGCGGTACTCGCAGCCTGGGCTGGCCGACACGGATGACCGTCATGGGGTGCCCTAGCTGCCACGCGCCATAGACCCGGTAGTTGTCGGTGTAGCTGCGCGTGATCTCGGTCTTGAGCCACTCGTCACGGATCGCCCGGGCCGAGGCCGGACGCGACTTGGCGGCGTAATAGGTGGACGGTGCGATCTTGGTGCCGTGCGCAGACAGCACCCGGCAGATCCGCTCGACCCCGAACACCTTGCGGAACGCGTCGATGAACGCGATCAGTACGTGTGTGGCCGGTCGAGCTCGGCCGCGAAGAAACCCGCAGCGGCCCTCAGGATCTCGTTCGCCCGCCGCAGCTCGGCGTTCTCCCGCTTGAGCTCGCTTCCTCGGAGGGGGTTCGCGGGCGCACGTGAGAAGCATCCGGTGCCGGAGTCGTTGGACCCGCGAACCCTGGGGCCCGGCTCCCTGGCGCTGGGGCCGGGCTCTCGGGCGGGTGGGAGGTTGGGCCGGTGGGCCCTGGACGCCGGGAGCGGGCGGTCTCATCCTCAGAAGCATGATCTCTCGGGATTCGGGGGCGTCGGCGATCGAGTACGGCGCGCTTCTTCTGGTTGCCGCCGTGGCCGTCACCGGCCTTGTCGAAACGGTCGGCGAGAGGCCCGCCCGGGCATGTCAGGCGGCGCTGTGCCGGATGTTCGGCGGGGACTGCGGAAGGCCGCGGACCGTGAGCGGGAGCGCCGGTGGAGCGTCCCCGCGTCCCTTGATGGCGCCCCGTGCTCCGAGGGCCGGGGCGGCGCGGGATGCGGTGCCGGGGGTGCCGCTGACGGCCAAGGCTCCGATCCCGCCGCGGGTGTGCGCGCCGAACCCTGGCGCGAAGTGGGTCGACGGGCTCAACGCGCACAACGACTACCAGAACCGCCGGCCGCTCAAGAGCGCGCTGAGCAACGGGGCCACGAGTGTGGAGGTGGATCTGGCGTTCGATCCCTCCGGCCGCCTCATGGTGACCCATGAGGCGATCGGCGATCCCGAGGGGAGGGAGTTCCGCGCCACGTACGTCAAGCCGCTCATCGACCGGGCGAAGAAGAACGGCGGGCAGATCTATCCGGGGCAGAACGGGAAGTTCCAGCTCTTCGTGGAGGTCAAGTCCAAGAATGGCGTGAAGCAGCGCAAAGAAGCCTACGAGAAGATCGTCAAGGCGGTGAAGGACCTTCCCGACAGCGTGGAGGTCGTCCTTCCGGTGAGTCTCATCGTGGGCCTTCCCGGCCAGAACCCGGTGGAGAATCCGCCGCCGCACATCACGTTCTCGCAGGGGTTCACGGCGTGCACGTCGACCGCCGAGCGGGGATGTGAGAACGGCGAGAGGTGCAAGGTCCCGGACCAACTCGACCCCGTGACTCCCAAGGATCCCCACCTCACCGCGTACGCGGAGCACGTCACCGTGCTCAACGGCAGTTTCAGCGACTGCGTCTCCTCGAACGGCTCCCTCACCGAGGACGAGAAGCGCAAGTACCAGGAACTGGTTGATCGTGCGCATGCCGCGGGCCTCAAGGTGCGCCTCTATGAGGGCCCGGACGGTTCGAAGCGCGGGCTGTCATCGGGGAAGTTCTTCCAGTGCGCCATCGTGGCCTGCAACAACGATCAGCGGCACGACTGGTGGAACCTGCAGATAGCGGCCGGTGCCGACTACCTGGTGACCAACCACCTCGGGACCGGCGCCGACTGGCTGACGCACTGCGGATCTCCCAAGAAGAAGTGATCCGGAAGAGACGGCCTCCGTCCAGAAAGATCTTTCCGGCGAGCCGCTGCGCTGGGACGGATACTCGCCGATCTCAGGTGAGCGCTTTCCAGCTTGATCGTGCTGGTCACAAGGTGGATGCGGTGGGCTGAGGTGGCCGGTGACGCGGCGAGGCCCCTGGTAGGAGCGAAGTCGACCAAAACAACCGCCCCTGCCAGGAGCCTCTGATGTTGTTCTACCGTGCTGCGCTGGATCTGTCGCCCGCTACCCGTGTCTTCGTGGCCGAGCTGATCGCCGGCCACCGCGACCGGATCGGCTAGCGCTGGCGTGCATTGAACCCCGGTCGCCAGGCGCTGCTGGTGCTGGTGCACCTGCGCTGCAACGAGACCTTCGCGGTGCTGCCGGGCTCGACGCACGATCTCACCGCCGCCCGCACGCACGGCGTCATCGACGCGCTCACCAGCTGGGCGATCGCCTGCTACGCCGACGCCGCTCATCGAATTCATTCCAATGAAGCGGATGCTTGGCAACTCTATGAGAGATGGGCTGCTCGAGTAAATAGTGTCACAGGAGACCCTCTTCGTGTGATCGCGGCATTGGAGTATATTTTTACTGTGGAACTGAAAATGCTGGGGAGATTTTGCTTCGATGAGCCTTGGCGACGAAGGTTTGCAATTGTTGCCTTCTTCTCAATTGTCGTGGTGTTGTTTGGGCTCGGGGCTCAGTCTGCGCGAGTTGCTGTGCACCTGACTTGACTTGCGCTGCCCCTGAGCCAGATCCCGCCGAAACCGACACGGTTGACCGTCTCAGAGCCTCGGTGGTGGCGGCGCTGATCGTTTCGGAACTCGTCACGGGACGCTGTCACCCTTACCGGCCACCACGATTGCCTCACCGGGCGACGATGGCGGGCGCCAGGGGCTCGGCCAGGTGGAGGCCGTTCTTGCGAGGCGAAGTAGCGGAGTCGCGTCCTGCATCGTCGGCCTGATCACCGGCGGCATCGCCGCCCTACTCGCCTGAATTCGGTGGCGTGCAGTCTGGCTGCCGACCACGACCTGCTTTGCACCATGATCCTTCACAATCGACCGTCACCATCCGACGGCTCTCTCCCGTGAAGTGGGGCAAAGCCCGTTCTGTCTGGCTGGGCGACGTCAAGGCGGGGGCCGGGGCCGCGCCGGCCCACCCGTCGGCACACGGTGAAACCGGCCAGTGCGAGCAGCAGGAACGCGGGAACGAGCAGGGAGGCGCTCGGTGTCGCGTCCACCGGCCAGCCGGTGTCGCGTCGGTCGCCGTCCAGCAGGATCCGGCTGGCGGTCAGGAACGTGACGTGCGTGCCGATGGAGGTCCACAAAGAGGCCTGGCGCAGCGCTGTCCGGGCCGCGACCAAGGTCAGCCCGAACACCACCAGCAAGATCGCGTAGTCTGCGGGGTTCTGCCCGTTCGGCGCGATGCCGATCGGGTCGGCCTTGACGCCGATCAGATGCGCTGTCGCTGATCCGGCCACGGTCGAGGCGCCCGGGACCAGGAGGAACACCATTGTGGTGCCGAACGCCGCGCCCGCGCCTCCCAGCTGTCCGCGCAAGGACGCCCAGGTGTAGCCGCGCAGCGTCGTCTCTTCCGGCCACGCTTCGAGCAGGAACGCCACCACCGCGTTGGAGACGAGGAACCAGCCGAGAGTGACGATGTCGGGCGACGACCAGCGCATCATCCCCGCCGCCGTCCCCGCGCTCAGGACGAGGGCCGCCGCCGTCGCGGTCACGGCGACACCGGTCAGCAACGCCCGCGCGCTCGCTCTCGCGCCGCCGTACCCCAGCCACTCCGCGCGACGATGATCGCGGCGAGCAGCGAAGGCGACGAGCGGTACGGCGATGGCGCTGACGAGCGCGGCCGGAACGAGCCGCCCCGGGAAACCGTCGAGCCCGGCGCTGTCGGTGAGCGCCGACCCGACGGTGGTACCGACGCCGAGCGCCGTCGCCATGACGAGCCCGCCGAACAGAGGCCGCCCAAGGACACGCGCGAAAGAAAAAGGAGCATCGGCCAATTGAGTATCCTCGAATAATCGAGCAACTGCACGCTTGGAAAGGCGAGGCGACCAGAACACCGGCACCTCGTGCTCCATCCTCATGCCGCCGGTCCGCCGCCGGCGTCGTCGCGACTGATGAATCACTCGTACATCCTTCGATGTACCACTCGGCCCGAGCGAGAACATTGGATGTCGTCGCGGATCTCCCAGCGGATGCGCAGGCCGCGGAACCGGGGAGTGTCTATGAACGGCGGATCCGATGATCAAGGAGACGCCCGGTGACTGACATCGGCGTCGAAGAGGAGTCCGCTGAGCAGCCGGTCCAGACGCCGCAGGGTGTGGTGCCGGACGAGCAGCTGATCGCGATGCTGGGGGATCGTGCTCGGCCCCAGGGGGCTGCAGTCGACCGGTGGGGGCGGGTTGTTGCAGCGGCTGACCAAGCGGGTGCTGGAGTCCGCGCTGGAGGCGAGATCACGGCCACGTCGGCTACGACAAGCACGACGCTGCCGGCCGGGGGAGCGACAACAGCCATAACGGGACGCCAGCCAGGACCGTGCTCACCGACGTCGCCTGGTCGAGGTCAAAGTGCCCCGGGACATCGCCGGCAGGTTCGAGCCACAACTGGTCCGCAAGCGGCAGCGCCAGTTGACCGGGGTGGCATGAGATGGTGCTGTCGCTGTCCGGCGAAGGGCCTGACGCATGCGGAGATCAGCGCGCACCTGGCCGAGGTCTATGGCGCGAGTGTGTCCAAGCAGACTATCTCCACCATCACCGACAAAGGTGATGGTGGGCATGGCCGAATGGCAGAACCGGACATCGAACGCCGAACTCTGACACGCACTGGATTCCCTGCGCGGCAGAATCAGCAAGGGCTCGACCCCGACCGATCTCATGGGCAACCCCGCGCATCCGGCGTCCCGGATCTCCATTGACCGCCGAGCTGACCGATCAACCGCGAGCCCTTTTCGTGCCGGGGCTGAGGTAGCCAGGAACAGACCGACAACGCTGAGCGTGAAACGGCCGGTTAGCCTCATCACCATCGGTTTTGGAACGGCACGCGTTCCTCTCCTGCAGTCATGGAGCCACGGGAGCTTTGAGAACCTTGTCGGCCCGCTCTGAATCGGCGTTCTCCGTCCGCATCGCTTCCGCTGTCTTCGCCTGATCAAGTAGTGCCCGCGGCCTTAGCGCTGATCGCAATGACTGTCCGAGACGCTCAGCTGGCCTGGCTGAGCTGATGTCGAGGCCTGCCCGCGCTCGCTGTACAAGGAAGACGGCTGACCTGGAGTCACGGGAGGACCTGCAGTCGAGTTGCTCGTGGCGAGCGAACCGGTGCCGAGCGGTGACCACGCGGACCGCCGTCCCAGTACCGACGCCCAGCGTTAGTGCCGGCCCGGCCTTGCTCGCCGTACGGCTCCGAAGTGAAGCGCCCCGGGTCGGATTGAGGCTCGTTTCCCTGAGAGGATCGCGTGAGGGCACGTTCGTCCCCTCTATCCCCCTGAGCTGCGCAGGCGCGCGGTCCGTATGGTGGCCGAGGTCCGCCCGGACTACCCCAGTGAGTGGTCGGCGACGAAGGCCGTCGCGGCCAGGCTGGGAGTCACCTCGACAGAGACGGTGTGCAGCTGGGTGCGTCGGGCCGAGGCCGCCACCGGTGCCCGGCCGGGGACTACGGCCGAGGAATCGGCGGAGCCCAAGCGGCGCAAGCGGGAGAACGCCGAGCTGCGCCGGGCGAACGAGATCCTGAATGCGGCGGCGGGGTTCTTCGCGGCCGAGCTCGACCGGCCACGCAGGTACTGATCGTGTTCATCGACGCGTTCCGCAAGGTGTTCGGGGTCGAGCCGAACTGCCCGGTGCTGTCTGCGCACGGCAGCAAGATCGCACTGTCCACCTACTTTGCCGCCAAGTCGCGTCTGGCCTCGCCCTGGGCGATCCGTGACGAGTGGCTCAAGACCGAGATCACCCGCATCTACACCGACTGCTACCGGTCTATGGCGCTCGCAAGATCTGGCGGCACCTTCAGCGCGAGGGCCATGTCGTGGCGCGTTGCACGGTGGAACGGCTGATGCGCGAGCTGGGTCTGCAGTGTGCCCGCCGCGGCCGCAGGATCCGCACCACCGTCCAACTGGATCGGAACGTCAAACTCTGAGCAGGTAGCGCTTGGGTGTGGTGCCGACCGTGCGGCGGAAGGCGGCCAGGAACGCGCTCGCCGTGGCGTACCCCACGCTGTGGGCCACCCGCGATACCGGCTGCCCCTCGGCCAGCAGCGGCAGGGCGGCACGCAGCCGTACCTGCGTGCGCCAATGGTCGAAGCTCATGCCCGTGTCGCGCACGAACAGCCGCGTCAACGTCCGCCGGCTCACCCCCGCCGCGCGGGCGTGAGCCTCCAGGCTGCGCGGGTCTGCCGGGTCTGCCAGCAGGGCGGCCGCGACTACCTGGACGCGCTCGTCGGTCGGTTGCGGCACGTTGATGGGTCGGGTGGGCAGAGGACGCAGCAGGTCGGGCACTACTGCCTCGGCACGCGACCGTGCTTCGTCGGTGAGGTCGGCGCGGTCCAGATACCCGATGAGCTCGGCCAGCAGTCCGTCGACGCCGACCGCCGTCGGTTCGGACCAGTCCACCGGGCAGTGGTCGGGCGCCAGATAGAGGCTGCACAGGACCGCGTCGCGGGTCGCGCCGGTGGTGTGGGTGACGCCGGCGGGCAGCCATAGCGCCCTGGTGGGCGGCAGGACCCAGTACACCTCGTCCACACCGACGCTCAGGACGCCGCGGCGGGTCCAGGCGAGTTGGTGGTAGGTGTGCTCGTGCGGGGGGATCCACTCTCCGGAGGCCAGCGGGAAGTGACCGACGGTGATCGCGCCCATGTCCTCCATGCGACACAGTCTGGCCCCATCGCGGATTGTGGCCAAATGCGGCGGAAAATAGCGTCGTTCAGATGCCGATGATCGTGTTGTGCCTTGTCCAGTTCATGCTCGTGCTCGACGACACCGTCGTGAACGTCGCCCTGCCCAGCATCCGCGATGACCTGGGCTTCGGCGCGTCCGGGTTGCCGTGGGTCGTCAACGCCTACTTCCTGGCCTTCGGCGGGCTGCTTCTGCTGTGCGGCCGGATGGCGGACCTGCTGGGCCGCCGCCGCGTCTTCCTCATCGGTGTCGCCCTGTTCGGGGCGGCCAGCCTGGCGTGCGGGCTCGCGCAACAGCCATGGCAGCTCGTGGCCGGGCGGTTCGTGCAGGGCACGGGCTCGGCGATGGCCGGTCCGGCGGCGATGTCGATGATCACGTTGCTGCATCCGGGGCCGGAAGAGCGGGCCAAGGCACTGGGCATCTGGGGCGGCATCGCGGCCCTGGGCGCAACCTCGGGCCTGGTGATCTCCGGGGCGCTGACCGACCTGGTGTCCTGGCGCTGGATCTTCCTGATCAACCTGCCCGTCGTCGCTGTGGCGCTGGCGCTACTTCCCCGCCTGGTCCCCGAGTCCCGCGCCCCCGGGCGGCACCGCCTCGACGTTCCCGGCGCGGTCCTGGTCACCGGTGCCGCGGTGACGCTGGTGTACGGGCTGCTGCGCGCGGGTGAGACCGGCTGGACCGATCCGGTCGTCGGTGGCGTCGTCGTGTTGTCCGCCGCTTTGGCAGTGGCGTTCCTGGCGGCAGAGTCGCGGGCGGTCGCGCCGCTGGTGCCGGGGGCGTTCCTGGCTTCGCGGACGCGGGCGGTGGCCAACGGCGCGACCCTGCTGTTCTCGATGGCGATGTACGCGATGTCGTTCCTGCTGATGATCCAGGTGCAGACCGTCTTGGGGTACAGCCCGCTCCTGGCCGGCATCGCCTACCTGCCCTACGGCGCCGGCATCCTGTCGGGCATGTGGCTGTCCTCCCGAATCTCCCCCAGAATCGGGACGCGCTGGGCGCTCCTGCTGGCGTTCCTGGTCAACATCGCCGGCCTGCTGCTGCTATCCGGCTTGGCGGCGGGCGACTCCTACCCCGTCCACGTTCTGCCCGGCATGCTCATGTTGAGCGTGGGCAACGGACTGGGCCTGCCCGTCATGGCCACGGCCGCGGTCGACGGCACCACCGAGGACGACGCCGGTCTCGGCTCGGCCCTGTTCACCTCCGTCCAGCAGATCGGCGGAGCCGTCGGAGTGGCCGCGCTCGCCATCATGGGCTACTCGAGCGGGCTCATGGCGGGCGCGGTCTGCATGGCGCTCGGCGCCGTGCTCATCGTCGCGCTATTGCCGCCGCAGGCCGGCGGCTCGCGGCAGCCCGCCGACATGGAGGCGGCAACCGAAGCGCGCCGATAACCCCTCCACGGCCAAGACGACCTCGGCGAGGCCGCCGCTCTCCCCGCGGTCAGGATGCGGCGGGAACCGACGCACCGCGGGCTCGCCGCTCGCCGGTCTCCGCCACCTCAGAGCGTTACTGAAACTCGTCGATATCATGCCGCAACGAGGCCATCCAGCACGTGAAGGCGGTCACCGCGGTCTGCATGGGACTGCTGCTCAGCGAGGCTTCCCTCACAGGCGGTGCTCCCCATGACCTGCTCGCGGCTCGCACCTGGCGGGCGGTCAAGGAGCGGGTCGCGGAGGTGGAGACCGACATTGCCGCGGAGCTGCTCATCCCGCCCAGGCTGGCGCACGCGCACGTGCTGAGCCGCTCCGGACGGGAACGGCTACTCGACCTGGCGCACTCGGACGATCCGGTGGCCCTCATCGCCGCCGAAGTCGCCGAGGAGGAACTGACGCTGAAATCCGACCACGGGATCCACCGGGTCACCGGGAGGTTCAGCAACCCGGTCCCGGTCGCGGCCCGCGTCACCACCCTCCTCGGACGGCACCTGGAGACCGTCGTCGTGCACGCCGTCGCGGACGGCCGGTGGACCTTCATCGCCTGGCGGCGGCCCCACCTCGCCGTCGCCGGTTCCTGCGCCATGTGGCCGGGATGGCGGGTGTCCCGCGTCCCGCCGTCGGCCATACCGGAGTCACGGCTGATCGGCGGCGAGGCGCCGCCCAGGGCCGGTCTCGTCGCCGGGCCGGTGCCCTCGGGCGGACGCCTGCGGCGGCGCGGGAGCTCCTGGAACGGGCGGGCGTCGACCCCGCCGACCTTCCGCGGATGCTTCTCGACCACGGACCATGATGGGCTTCGGCTCGCTCAGCCTACGGGTAGGGGGTCACCGTGGGTCACGTGTCTCCGGGGGTGGCGGCTTGCGGAAGAGCACGGGCCCTTTCCTGCAGCCATGGAGCCAGGGGAGCCAGTTTCGGGAGCCACCGCGATCAGGCTCCCATCGACTTACGACGACGTGGTCAGGGCGTTCGTGCAGGTGAGAGGCTCCCCGTTCGACCTAGATCGACTTGCCTGCTTTGCTTCACACCGAAGAGGCCACTGGTTCGAACCCAGTATCGCCCACCCATGTTTCCGCAGGTCAGAGCGTTGCGCCTGGCCTGATCTCGTGTGTTCCGATGACCGCTTCGTAGTCTCGGGAGCCAGCCGGGGAGTCAATCCCTACGCTTCGCAGATTCCCGAAGCGCTCACGCGGGCGGCCGATCATCTCGAGTGCGTCGTCCGGGCCCGGTCGAGGCCGGCGGTGAAAGCCGCACGGGCTGCCTTGAGAAGCTTGTCGGCCCGCTCGGAGTCGGCGTTCTCCGCCCGCATCGCTTCCGCTGGCTGTGCTTGATCGAGATACAGCGCGGTGATCGACTCGTTGAACTCCGCCACACGGCGCGTGCTTGAGCACGATCTGCGGCTTGAACTCACCCGCCCGGTCTTGCGGCACCTCGATCCGCACCGGCTCGACCTCGGTCGGCACCGTCTTGGGCGAGCTGCCGTGGCGGTGGTTGACGCCCCGCCCGGGCGTTCGCTCCGCGCTCACAGCCAAGGTGCTGGTCATCTCGGCTACCAGGGCGACCTGCAGCATGGTCTTGGTGATCCCGGCCAGCAGCCCGTCCGGCCAACCAGCGACACGCCCTCGGCTCGTTCAGCAGTTTCGTGGCGAAGGTGTGGCGGACGCGGTAGCCCTTCATCGCCGCCTCAGTACCCAGCGCGATCAGCTTGTGGGACTTGCCGGTGCCGGAGTCACCGACCAGCAGAGTGGCTGGCTCTCAATTCACCTTGGCCTACGCCAACCCGCGTGCCAACGCCGACTTCGCCCGAAGCCGGATCGCCACCCACCTCACCGCCGCTCGCACCGCGCTGGCCGAAGCCACCGGCATGCTGGGCAGCGCCGCCACGAGCGCGGACCCAACCGAGCAGCGCCTTCTCGCCGCCCGAAAGCGCAGCTCGCAGGCGGCCTCGGCCGCTCCCGGCTCCGGCCGACTCCCCACCCCCGCACCGCCGAACCGGGACGAAGGCGCTGACGCGACGACCGCCCTGACATCGCACCTGCTCCGGACAACAGCCGACCGACCAGCGCGAGCCCCACCCATGCCATTGGCCCTGCGCATGACGGCCACCGCCTTCGACTCCCAGCGCGGCAAAGCCCGGTGGAGAGCGACTGTCCGAAGGTGCCGCATTCCCCGCCAAATGGCGATCAGCGCCGATGTCGACTCGGCATACGGGAAGGGCCGCGTACTATGCGGTCGCAAGGCCCAGGAAGCGCAACACCGCCAGGACGCGGCGGTGGTCGGCGTCGGCCTTGGGCAGGTCGAGCTTGGTGAAGATGCTGTTGATGTGCTTGGCGACGGCGCTCTCGCTCACCACCAGCTCGGCCGCGACGCCGGAGTTGGACCGGCCGCCCGCCATCAGCTCCAGCACCTCCCGCTCGCGCGGTGTCAGCCGGTCGAGCGGATCGCTGTGCCGGCGCACCAGCAGCTGCGCGACGACCTGCGGGTCGAGCGCGGTGCCGCCGGCCGCCACCCGGCGTACCGCCTCGGCGAACTCCTCGACGTCGGCGACCCGTTGCTTGAGCAGATAGCCGACGCCCGAGGTGTTGGCGGCGAGCAGATCGGCGGCGTACCGCTCCTCCACGTACTGCGACAGCAGGAGCACGGCGGTACGCGGATACTGGCGGCGGATCACCAGCGCGGCACGTACTCCCTCGTCGGTGAAGCCGGGCGGCATGCGCACGTCGACCACGGCGATGTCGGGACGGTGCTCCTCGACGGCCGCCAGCAGCCCTTCCGCGTCGGTGACCTGCGCGCACATCTCGAAGCCGGCCGATTCCAGCACCTTGACCACGCCGATGCGCAGCAAGAGGGAATCCTCGGCGATCACGGCGCGCACGGCAGCTCCACGGTGATGACGGTCGGGCCCCCGGCGGGGCTGTGGCAGGAGAACATGCCGTCGACGGACGCGACGCGCTTGGCGAGCCCGGCGTGCCCGGTGCCGCCGCCGGCCGCTGCGAGATCCGCGCCGCCCGCGCCGTCGTCCGCGACGACCACCAACAGTGTCTCCCCGATCCGCTCCACGGTCACATCCGCCCGGGTCGCCTGGGCGTGTTTGACCACGTTCGTCAGGGCTTCGGAGACCACGAAGTACGCGACGGCCTCGACCGTGGGTGAGGGGCGCCGCGGCAGGTCCACCGCCACGCGCACCGGGATCGGGAGGCGGGCGGCGATCCCGGACAGCGCGGCGTCGAGACCGCGATCCTCAAGGACGGCCGGATGCAGGCCGCGCACCAGGTTGTTCAGTTCGGCGATCGCCTCCTTCGCTTCGCGGTGCGCCTCGTCGATCACCTTGCGGGCATCGGCCGGCAGGTCGCCGAGGGTGGCCCTGGCCAGCCCCAGGTTGACGGCGAGTGAGACGAGGCGCTGCTGCGCGCCGTCGTGCAGGTCGCGCTCGATCCGCCGCCGCTCAGCGTCGGCGGCGTCGAGCACACCGGCCCGGCTCTCGGCGAGGTCGGCGACCCGGCGGGTCAGCTTCTCCGTGCGGCTGGGGCCGAGCAGGACCTCGGCCGCCCGGGTGTCCAGCCGCACCAGAGCGCTGGTCAGCCGGGGCCCGAGGAACAGAAGGGCGAGGCCGCCGGCGGTGATGTACGCGGCCTGCGTGGTGTACCCGAGGTCGGTGATCCGCCATTGCGGGGGCAGCGCCCAGATCCACACGTAGAGGGAGGCGGCCACGAGAGCGGCGGCCCAGACGGCGAGGACGGCGAGGTCCAGGACGGCCAGCAGCGGCCCCGCGACGGCGTGGTAGCAGACCTGCCGCCACAGGGCCCGCGTGGTCAGCCGGCGTACCGCCGACCTCCAGTTGCGTCCGGGCCCGGGTGCGGCGGGGCGCGGGAGGTCCTCGCCGACGAGCGCCCGGTAGCGCCGCCGCTGCCCGGCGGTCAGCAGGGGTGTCACCACGAGCGTGAGCAGCACGGGCAGCGCGATCACGGCCGGCGCCCCCGCCATCGCGCCGGCCAGCCAGAGCCACAGTGGCACCACGGCGAGGTGGAGCGGCAGGCCGGCGGCGACGAGCGCGGTCCGGTGTCCCGTCCCGCGGAACGGCCGGCCCAGCACCAGCCGCAGCCACGTCGTGAGTTGCATGCGCCAAACGGTAAAGCCGCAGGCCGTCCCCATGCCATGACGCTGCCGCCCGCTTCGGGGGTGTACTTTGCTCCAGCCCAGGTCGGAACCCGGCGTGACTGACGGCGCCCCAGTGCACGCCGGAGGCTGGAGTACGTGAAGGGGACAGCCGACGGGGAGCGGGGGAAGGGGATGCGTCAACTGGCGTCGTGCGATGAAGAAGGGGCCAGCGCCGAGATGATCCCGTGCTACGAAGAGGTGGAGGAGCCGCGCCCGGCGCGGGGCATGCGGCGGGCCGCGGGGGCTGCTGGTCGCCTGCGGGCTCGGCCTGCTGCCGTGGCGGCGCTCGGGCTCGCTGGTCAACATCGGGTCCCGCACCTGGCTCGGGGGCGGCCATCCCGGCTAAGCCGCTTCGAAGGCCGGCCTGGTCGGCCTCACCAGGTCCCTGGCCCTGGAACTGGCCCCGATCGGAGTCCGCTCCAACGCGGTCGCACCGAGCTTCGTCCGCGCCAGGTTCAGCGGATGCTGGACGACTACGTCCTCCACTTCTGCGCCGGCTCCCAACCCCCTCTTCCTCACCTGACGACCCGGCCGGAGGCGGGTCGTCCAGGAGTCGGGGTCGTGCATGAATGGCAGCAGTCGGCGTTGACCAGGCCCGTAGGCGATCACATGGGGCGAGCTTCGCCGCAGGACACGGTCACCACGCCGAGGTGGGTGAACTCGGCGGTGACCGGGCGATCCGGTTCCAGGGGGACGGCGTCGGTCATCCCGCCGGTGAGGACGATCCAGCCCTCTTCCAGGGCCAGTCCTCGCTCGGCGAGGGAGTTGGCGGCGAGCGCGAGTGCCCGTGCCGGGTGGCCCTGGACGGCCGCGCCTGTCGCGGTGTCGACCACTGTGCTCCCCACGCTGAGTACGCAGGTTTCGAGGGCGAGGTCCAGGTCGGTGGGCTCCACTTCCTTGTCCCCCAGGACGAAGAGGGCGGACGATGCGTTGTCGGCGACCACGTCGGGGAGGGTGAACCGGAAGTCGCGGTAACGGCTGTCGATCACTTCCAGGCCCGCGGACACGCTCCGCACCGCCGCCATCGCCGAGGACGGTGTGACCCCGGGGCCCTCCAGCCGGCGCCCGAGAGCGAAGACGATCTCGGGCTCCACCCGCGGGTGTATGAGCCGTCCGACCGGCACGGGTGCTCCGGGTTCGAGCAGCATGCCGTCGGTGAGCCAGCCGGTCAGCGGCGCGGACACGCCCATCCGCCGCTGCTTGGCGAGCGAGGTGAGGCCGAGCTTTACACCGACGATCCTCTCGCCCGCGGCGACCCTGGCCGCCACCAGTCCCGACTGCACCTGGTAGGCGGTCTCGAGGTCCAAGCCCGGCCAGTCCTCAGTGAGGGGATGGCGCGCGGTACGGTCCGTCTCCGCCGCGCGCAGCGCTTCTACGGCCCGATCGACCGTCCATGTGTTCGCCGTCATGGTGGCCAACCGTGGACCGGGGCGAGCACGACTTCCATTCGGCATTCCCGCATACCGGAAACCGGGTGGTGGCTTCCGTCACTGCCGGTCCTACGTTCTCTCCAACCCGCCGCAGGGCTCCGAGGTGGGGAAACCCTTCCAGGCTGGAGGAAACCGTCGATGAACAGACAGGAACTCAAGGTCGTCGGCGCGTCGGCCGTCGGCACGGCGTTCGAGTGGTACGACTTCTTCCTGTACGGCGCGCTCGTACCCGTGATCGGCAGCAAGTTCTTCAGCGACTACGGCTCGGCGGCGCAGACCGTGTTCGCGCTGCTGACCTTCGCCGCCGGGTTCGTCGTCCGGCCGATCGGCGCGCTGGTGTTCGCGCGGATCACCGACCGGGTCGGCCGCAAGATCGTGTTCCTGATCACGCTCGTGCTGATGGGCGTCTCGACGGTCGCCGTCGGTCTGCTGCCCACCGCGGACGAGATCGGCATCCTGGCACCGATCCTTCTGGTGACCTGCCGCATCCTGCAGGGAATGGCGGTCAGCGGTGAGTTCGGCGCCGCGGTCACCTACGTGTCGGAGTACGCCCCGCCGCGGCAGCGCGGGTTCTTCCTCGGCTGGCTGACCGGCACCACGGCGCTCGCCTTCAGCCTCTCGCTGGGCGTGCAGCTGCTGGTGCAGGCCATCGTGGGCGCGGCCGCCTTCGAGGAGTGGGGCTGGCGGGTGCCGTTCCTCATCTCCGTCTTCCCGCTCGCGCTCTCGGTGTGGATCCGCACCAAGCTGAACGAGAGCCCGCTGTTCCTGCGGATGAAGGAAGGCGGCGCCCTGAGCAAGGCGCCGCTGCGCGAGGCGTTCGGCTCGCGGGCGCGGGTGCGCATGATGGCGATCGTGTTCGTGATGGCCGCGACGCAGTCGTTCATCGGCTACCTGTCCACCGTGTACATGGTGACCACGATGAAGACCTACCTCAAGGCCGACTCGTTCACGGTCAACGCGATCTTCATGGTGGTCATGCTGATCGGGTTCTTCCTGTGCGTGCTCGCCTGCTGGGTCGCCGACCGGATCGGACGGCGGCCGGTGCTGTTCATCGGGCTCGGGCTGGCCGCGCTGCTCGCGTTCCCGGTGACCGGCGCCATCGTCTCGACCACGAATCCGGATCTGGCCCGCGCGCAGAAGAACGTGTCGGTCACCATCCAGGCCGACCCGGCCGAGTGCTCCTTCCAGTTCAACCCCGCGGGCACCGCCACCTTCACCTCCGACTGCGACCGGGCGCGGAACACGCTCCAGACCGACTCTGTCACCTTCGACCGGCAGGACACCGCCGGCCCCACCAAGGTCCTGGTGAACGGCACAGAAGTGTCCGGCGGTCCTCGGATGAGCGAGGACCTGCTGGCGGCGCTCAGGACGGCCGGGTACCCGGTCGGGGGATCGAGCGACACGATCAAGATCAGCGGCATCGGCGACGTCTTCGGCGGGCGCGTCATCGGCGTCGGGCTGCTCCTGCTGGCGCTGGTCGCGTTCGCGCAGATGGCACAAGGGCCGGCCGCGACGGCCATGGCCGAGGTCTTCCCGACCCGTATCCGGGCCACCGCGCTCTCGATCCCCTACCAGCTCGGCGTCGGCGTGTTCGGCGGGCTCCTGCCGGCGACGATGGTCGCGATCGGGGCCGAGCTGGGCAGCACCACCACCGCCCTTTGGTATCCGGTGGGCGCCATCGCGCTGGGGCTGCTGATCTTGGTGTTCGCCCTGCCGGAGACCAAGGGCGTGGACCTCGCCGAGGTCCGCCTGGACGGTGACACGGCCCCCGACGACGAGGCGGCCCCTGAGGAGCCCGTCGTAAGCCAGGGCAGCTGACCGCCGGCCCTCCGGAAGGGAGTTCTCATGCCGATCATCGATGTCTCGCTGCTGACGGGCCGCACCGAGTCCGAGGTGCGCGAGATGATCTCGGCCGTCCACGACGCGGTCGTGGACAGCCTCGGGGTGCCGGCCGAGTCGGTGCGGATCCTGGTACGCGAGCTGCCGCCCACTCACTGGGCCGCGGCCGGCGAGACGATCGCGGAGCGCAGGGCGCGCTCGTAGGAACACGGAAGGCCGGGGCCGATGTCGGCCCCGGCCTTTCCACGTCTCGGTCAGCCCCGGAAGTGCGTGCTGCTCCAACCCCCGTCCACCGGGATGGTGAGGCCGGTGACGAACGCCGCCTCGTCGGATGCCAGGAACGCGATGACCCGCGCGACGTCGATCGGCTGCCCGACCCTCGCCAGGGGGCGCGACCGGGTGACCAGGTCGTCGAAGACGCCCGCGGCCACCTTCGCGCGGGTCGCCGGGGTCTCGATCAGGCCCGGCGCCACCGCGTTGACCCGGATGCCGCGCCGGCCGTACTCGGCCGCCATCTGGCGGGTGAGGCTGGAGACCGCGCCCTTGGCCGCCGAGTACGGCGCGGACCCGGCGACCCCGGTCAGCGCGAACGTCGACGACGTGTTGACGATCGTCCCGCCCGCGTCGCCGAACGCGATCACCGCGCGGCGGCTGAGCGCGAACGTCGTGCCGAGGTTGGTCCGCAGGAAGAACTCGAAGTCCTCGTCCGTGGTGTCGGCCGCCGGCCGGTCCCCGGCCTTGCCGGCGATGTTGGCCAGCATGTCAGGCGCGCCGACGGCCTGGGCGCACTCGTCGAAGACCCGTTCCGCCGCGCCTGCGGCGGTGAGGTCGACGGCCAGCACGGCCACCTCGTCACCCGCCGCCGCCACCTCGTCCCGCAGCTCCAGCAGGCCCTCCTCGTCGCGGTCCACGGCTAGCACCGCCGCACCGCGGGCGGCGAACAGCGCGGCGGTCGCGCGTCCGATGCCCGACGCCGCCCCTGTGACGATCGCCGTCTTGCCGCGCAGCTGCCCGTTCACCAGTCTTCCTCCCGAACCTCGATGTGCACCCGGTGTGCACGCGACGTCATGAGCTCCGATCATGCGTGGTGGCACGGTGCCCGGCCACCTGCGGGCTTCCGCTCAATGAGAACCGTTGCTGGTGGCCGAGGCCCGCCTCCGGTCGGCTTTGGGCCATGGACGTACGTGGACTGCGGGTCACCTTCCCCGCCGAGGGGATCGCGCTGCTGGAACTGGACCGGCCGCACCGCCGCAACGCACTGGACCGTGCGCTGCTCGACGGGCTGCCCGGAGTGCTGACCGGGTTGGACGGCGACGCCGCCGTACGGGCTCTGGTGGTGACCGGGCGCGGCGGTGCGTTCTGCGCGGGCGGCGACCTGGACGCGATCGGCGATCTGGGGAACGAGACGCCGCAGGAGGCGCGGGAGCGCATGACCCGCGAGTTCTCCATCGCCGAACTGCTGCTGGACTTCCGTGCGCCGACCGTCGCCGTGGTGGACGGTCCGGCCGTCGGCGCCGGAATGGCCCTCGCCCTCGCCTGCGATCTGCGGATCGGGTCGTGCGGCGCGGTGTTCGCCAGCACCTTCATCAAGATGGCGCTGGTGCCCGACTTCGGCGTCTCGTGGCTGCTGGCGCGGGCCGTCGGTGCGGCGCGGGCCACGGAGCTGGCGGTGTCGGGACGCAAGGTCGCGGCGGAGGAGGCCGTCCGGATCGGCCTGCTCGACGTGGTCGTGGCCGATCCCCTCGCGCAGGCACTCGGCCGCGCCGAGCAGCTCGCCGCGGCGCCGCCCGAGGCGGCGCGGGCCACCAAGCACCTGATCGCGGCGGCGGCCGCCGGCGGGTTCGCGGAGTCGGTCGAACGGGAGATCGCCGAGCAGATCCGGGCGGTGCGCTCGCCGGAGTTCCGGCGGCGGTGGGCCGAGTGGTCGCGCGCGGTGCGCGGGCGCTGACGGCGTTTCCGCCGTGTTTCCCGCCGAGTGGAAACCGCCCGTTGATCGTGCGCTGGTCGCACGCCGAGAGTTTACGCACAGCGAGGAAGAGGAGGACCAGCGGTGGAATCGTTCGGGCACGTCATCGGGGGCGAAGAGGTCGCCTCGGCCGACGGGACGGCGTTCGAGTCCGTGGACCCGTGGACGCGGAGGCCATGGGCCACGGTGGCGCTCGGCTCGGCCGACGAGGCGGGGCGCGCCGTGCGGTCCGCGCGGTCGGCCTTCGACGAGGGCCCGTGGCCGCGGATGAGCTTCGCCGAGCGCGGCGCGACCCTGCGCCGCCTCGCCGACCTGCTGGAGAAGCACGCCGACGAGTTGGCGGCCGCCGACACCGCGGACATGGGCAAACCGATCACCCAGACCGCGGGCCACGACGTCCCCCGAGCCGCACAGAACTTCCGGTTCTTCGCCGACCACGCCCAGATCACCCCTGCTGAGACGTTCCCCATGCCGGCCGGACACCACGCCTACACCCAGTACGACCCCGCGGGCGTCGTGGCGGCCATCGCGCCGTGGAACTTCCCGCTGATGATGGCGAGCTGGAAGGTGGCACCCGCGCTGGCGTGGGGCAACACGGTCGTGCTCAAGCCCGCCGAGCAGTCGCCCGCCTCGGCCACCATCCTGGCCCGGCTGGCGATCGAGGCGGGACTGCCGCCCGGCGTGCTCAACGTCGTCCACGGGTTCGGGCCGGACTCGGTGGGCCAGGCGCTGACCGAGTCGCCGCTGGTCGACCGGATCACCTTCACCGGGGAGTCGGCCACCGGCCGGCTGATCTCCAAGGCCGCTGCGGCCAACCTGACGCCGGTGAGCCTGGAACTGGGCGGCAAGGGCGCGAACATCGTCTTCGCCGACGCGGACATTGAGCAGGCGGTCCGCTGGTCCATCCAGGCGGTGTTCCGCAACAGCGGGCAGGTCTGCCTGGCGGGCAGCCGGCTGTACGTGCAGCGCGAGGTCTACGACGAGTTCCTGGCCAGGTTCACCGCCGCGGCCGACGAGCTCGTGCTCGGCGACCCCAAGGACCCGGCGACGCAGATCGGCCCGCTGTCCTCGCGGGAACACTTCACGAAGGTGGCGGGTTACCTCGACATCGCGACCGCGGCCGGCGCGCGGCTGCACACCGGCGGTGTCGGGGAGGGATGGGCCGTGCGGCCGACGGTGGTGGTCGGTGCCGGGCAGCGCGACCGGGTCACCCAGGAGGAGATCTTCGGACCGGTCGCGGTCGTGCTCCCGTTCGACGACGAGGCGGAGGCGGTGGCGGCGGCCAACGACACGCCGTACGGCCTGAACGCCATGCTCTTCACCCAGGACCTGTCCCGCGCACACCGCGTCGCACGCGCGCTGCGGGTCGGCACCGTCTGGGCGAACTGCTTCTTCGTCCGGGACCTCCGTGCCCCCTTCGGCGGCGCCAAGGACTCCGGCGTCGGCCGAGAGGGCGGAACGTACAGCCGGGAGTTCTTCACCGAGCCCAAGGCCGTCATCATGGAGATCTCGTGACGGAACGTAGTCGCATCGCGCCGGCACGTCCGACCCGCAAGGAGCAGACAATGACCGACATCCAGGCCGTCAGCACCCGGAACGCGCCCACCGTGGGCTTCTCCACGGGGACGGCCGCGCCGCTTTCCCAGGCGATCGTGCACGGCGGCACCATCTACTGTTCGGGCACCGGGCCGCTGGACCCGGAGACCCGCACCATCGTCTCCGACGACTTCGCCGAGCAGGCCAGGCAGACGCTCGCCAACCTGCTCGCGGTCGTCGAGGCGGCTGGCGGCAGCCGGGAGACCATCCTCAAGTGCACCTGCTTCGTGCGCGATGTGGAGAACTTCCCGGTGTTCAACGCCGTCTACCGCGAATTCTTCGAGGGCAACCCGCACTTTCCCGCGCGGACGACGGTCATCGCGACCCCGCACCGCACCGGCGTGCAGGTCGAGGTCGAATGCGTCGCCGCCGTGAGCGGGTCATGACCGACCTGGTCCTCCTCGGCGGTCGGGTGCACACGCTGGACGCGCGCGGCACGGTCGCCGAGGCGGTGGCGGTGACCGGTGGCCGGGTGTCCGCGGTCGGTTCGGACGCCGACGTCGCACGCCTGGCCGGCCCGTCCACCAGGGTGGTGCGGCTCGCGGGCCGCGCCGTCGTCCCCGGGCTGAACGACTCGCACTGCCACTTCGAGAACGCGGGTATGGACGGGCACACCGTGTCGTTCGCGGGCGTCCGCACGCTCGACGCGGCACTGGACCGGATCGCCGCGCTGGCCGCCACCCGCGAGCCCGGCGCATGGGTGCAGGGGCAGCCGTGGAACCCGGCGCTCCAGCTCGCCGAAGGCCGGGGTCCCGACCGGCGCGAGCTGGACCGCGCGGCGGGCGGACGGCCGGTGTACCTGCCGGAGGGCCACGCCGCGACGGCCAGCACCGCCGCGCTGGAAAGGGCCGGCATCCGCCCGGACGGGCATGACGGCAGGCTGGTCGAGGGCGCCATGCACGCCGTCGCGCGGGTGATCCCCGAATGGACCCGGGAGGAGCGCGCCGCCCAGCTCACCACGGCCATGAGGGTGCTCAACCGGAGCGGCATCACATCGGTGGTGGCGGGCGCGCTGCCGCCGGGGGACGTCGAGGCGGTGCGCGGGCTGATCAAGGACGGACGCTCCACCGTCCGCGTGGCCGCGATGGTCACGCCGACCGGCGAGCTCAACCCGTCGGTGCCGCTCGCGGACTGGGAGGCGCTCGTGGCCTGCGGCCCGCCCGCGCCCATCGGCGGGCACTATGTCACACGCGGTATAAAGCTGCAGGTGGACGGTGGTATGACGCTCGGAACGGCGGCCATGCGCGAGCCGTACCTCACCCGTCCCGGTTACCACGGGGAGATGGTCACCGACCGGGACCGATTGGCCGGGCTGGTCGGCGCGGCGCACCGTGCGGGCTGGCCGGTCGGAACGCACGTGGTGGGCGATGCCGCGATCGATGTCGCCCTCGATGTCTATGCCGCGACCCGGAACCGGCGCCTTCTGCCGGACGTGCTCATTCACGCGAGTCTGATCCGGCCCGACCAGATTGCCCGCGCCCGCACGCTGGGTGTCCAGGTGGCCGCCCAGATGCCGTTCCTGTGGCGGAACCGGGCGGCCATCGCCGGCCACCTCGGTGGCGCCCGCACCGAGGCCGCCGTCCCCCTGCGCGACCTCGTGGACGGCCTCGGCCTCGACGGCGTCTCGGCCGGCACCGACTATCCGATCAACGCCCTCGACCCGTTCCAGAACATCTACGCCATGACGACCAGGCGCGACGCGGCCGGTGACGTCGTGGGCGGCGCGCAGGGGGTCACCCGGTCGGAGGCTCTGCGCCTCTACACCACGTCCGGCGCCGCGCACACCGGCGAGCAGGAGGTGAAGGGCCGACTCGACGCGGGCGCGTTCGCCGACCTGACCGTGCTCGATGCCGACCCGCTCACCGCGCCCGACGACCGGCTCCGCGCCACCGAGGTCCTGATGACCGTCGTCGACGGCCAGATCGTGCACGACACCGGTCTGCTCGACTGAGCAGCACACCAGGAGGCAACCATGCACCCCAGCCAGATGCCCATCGTCGAACTGCGGAAGGCGGCGGACGAGCTGCGGGAGAGCGGCAGGCGGGTCAAGGTGCTGTGGCAGGAGAGCGAGTCGCTCGCCTTCCTCGCCCGTGGTCGCGAATACCGCAGCGAGTTCCACCTCAACCCGAGCGACGAGGTGATGTTCATGGTGCGGGGCTCCATGGACCTGCACTACCGCAAGCCGGAGGGCGGCTCGGACATCGCGGTGATCCCCGAGGGCGGGACCATTTTCACGCCCACCGGCATCGCCCATTCGCCCCGGTTCGCCCCGGACGCTTTCGTGCTGGTCATCGAACGGCTGCGGCGGCCGGGCGAGCTGGACCGCTTCCACTGGTTCTGTCCGAACTGCGATGAGTTCCTGCATGAGGAGGCCGTGCACGTGAGCGACTACCGCACCGATCCGGTGGCGGGCGCCTACCAGCGGTTCTATGGCGACGTCGCCGCGCGGACCTGCAAGTCCTGCGGCACGGTCATGCCGGACGAGCGGCTGTGACGGCGATCGGCGGGCTGGTGCTCGACGCGCTGCGCGCGTGGCCCGACCGCGTCGCGTTCCGGCAGGGGAGCGCCGAGCTGACCTATCGCGAGGCTGAGCGACTGGTCCTGGGCGTGGTGGAAACGCTGGCCGAGGCCGGCCTGCGGCCGGGAGACACGGTGCTGCAGATCCGGCCGAACGATCCGCTGCAGTGGCTGGTGAACGCCTCCTGCTACGTGGCGGGACACCGCTCGGCCGCGCTGCCGCCGGGTGGCCTGCGCGGCCCCGCGCTGGCTGAAAGGCTGCGCCTGGTCGCCCCGGATGCCGTGCTCGCCGAGCCGGGCGATCCGGATCTGGACGCGTGGCTACGAGCCCGTCCGGAGGTGCGCGCGCTGACCGATCGTGACCTGACGGTCCTGCGGGAGTCCGGGGCCGTTGCACGGGAGACCGGAAACATCGCGGAAGCGCCCGCGAGTGTGGTGGTGCGGCTGGCGTTCACCTCCGGCACCACCGGGCCGGTCAAGGGCGTCGAGCTTTCCGGCGGCGCTCTCGGCGCGGTGGCGACCGCGCTGCGCGACACCCTGCCGTGGCCGGCGCGGCCGCGCGTGCTGTGCGCGGAGTCGGTGTCCGGCGGCTTCGGCAACATGGTGCTGCCGACGCTGATGCTGGGCGGAACGTTCATCATCTCGGAGCGTTCCGGCCCTGACGCGCTTCTGGACGCAGCGGCGGCGCACGATCCGACCGTGCTGATGGCCATGCCGCCCGCGTTGCGCGCTCTCCTGGCCCATCCGGACGCTGCCGGGCAGGACTGGTCGTCCATGGCACTGGTGGTCTACAGCGGGGCTTCGCTCACCGACGAGGAGATCGGCCGCGCGCACGCGCTGTTCGGCGAGGTTCTGTGCGGGGTCTTCGGCCAGGTCGAGGTGCCCAAGACGATCGCGTGGACCTGCCCCGCCGACCACCTGGACCCGCGCTCGCGCTCCTCACTCGGCATGCCGTTCCCCGGGACCGAGGTCCGCGTCTGCACTCCCGGCGGCCGCGACCTCCCGGCGGGGCAGGCGGGGGAGTTGTGGGTGCGGGGCGCGACCACCGCGCACGCCTACGCCTTCCCCTCGGGCACACCGGTCGAGAACGGGTGGCTGCGCACCGGCGATGTCTGCCGGCGCGACGCCGACGGCCGCCTTCACTACGTCAACCGCGTCCATGACGCGCTGCGGATCGCGGACGCCTACCTATGCCCGAGCGACCTGGAGGCCGTCGTGTCGCAGCGCATTGGGCATCCGGTGGCGGTCGCCCCGACCGGCCCGGCGAGCGTCGCCGTTCTCGTCGAGGGTGTCACGCCGGGGGGCTCGGTGGAGGAAGCCGTGCGCGACGCGCTTCGCGACGCGCCCGTCACGGTCGACGAGGTCGTCCCCGTGGAGCGGTTGCTTCGCGACGTCATGGGGCGGCTCGACCGGGCCCGGCTCGCCGGGGTGGCCGGATGAGCGACATTCCGCCGCCGGCGGGGCCGGTGATCGACGTGCACGCCCATGCCCTGCCGCTGCCGTTGCTGACCTGGCTTTCCGGCCGCGGCCTCGCCGACCTGTCCGGCCTCGCCGACGGTGTGGTCAGGATCGAGCCCCTGGTGTCCGGGATACCGGCGGGCGCGCCGATTCCGCTGCCCCCCGCTCAGTACGAGGTCGCCAGGCGGTTGGAGGACATGCGCCGTACGGGCGTCACCCGCCAGCTCGTGTCGATACCCCCGTTCGTGACGTGCGCCGACGCCACCGACGAGAAGGACGTTCTCGCCGTGGTCCGCCATGGCAACGACGCGCTCGCCAACCTCCTCGCCGGGCACCGCGGGGTGCTCGACCCGCTCGGATACGTGCCGCTCGGCACGCCGGCCGCGCCGGACGAGGCCCGCCGCTGCCTGGACGAGCTGGGGTGCGCGGGCATCGCCATCGGCACCCGTGGCCTCGGCGCGGAGCTGGACGATCCCGTGCACGAGCCGCTGTGGGAGCTCCTCGCGGACCGCCGGGCATTCGTCTTCCTGCACCCCAACAGCGTCCCTGGCGGCTCACGGCTCGCCGACTACTGGCTGCCCCAGCTCGCGGGATTCCCGATGGAGACCGCGCTCGCCGTCTCGCGGCTCGTTCTCGGCGGCGTCCTGGAACGGCACGACCTGAAGTTGTGCCTGGCGCACGGCGGCGGATGCCTGCCGTCCCTGCTCGGCAGGCTGGACCTCGGCTGGTCGCGCAAGCCGGTCGCCCGCACCACGCCCCGCCCGCCGAGCGACTACCTGCGCCGCCTCTACTACGACACCGCGACCTTCTCCACCCCGCTGCTGCTGCGGCTCGTCGAGGACTTCGGTGCGGACCATGTACTCGTCGGCACGGACTACCCGTTCGAACTCGCCGACACCGACCCGCTCGGCACGGTCGCGGCGCTCGGGCTCGCGCCCGGGGACGCCGTGAACGTCCGGGCGGGGACGGCTACTCGGCTGCTGACCGGAACGGAGTGACGGTGCCGGGCGGGTCGCCGGACTCCGGCCCGCCCGCGTAGCCGTTGGCCAGCTCGCGGGAGATCGACCTCGCCGCCAGCCGCAACGCGGGCTCCACCGCCGCCAGGGACCGGGAATGGACGACGGTGTGGGAGACGACGGAGAGCGCGGCCACGACACGGCGGTCAGGCCCGTGGATGGGGACCGCGACGGACACGGTGCCCGGCGACAGCTCCTCCGCGCACCGGGCGATGCCGGTCGCACGGACCTCCTGGAGCGACCGCATCAGCAGGCCGGGCATGACGATCGTGTGGGGCGTGTACCTCCTCAGCCCGGCCGCGAGCACGGCCTGCTGGAGCTCACGCGGCGCGTGGGCCAGAAGGATCTTGCCTACCCCCGTGGCGTGCAGCGGTGAGCGCCCGCCGACGCGGCTGACCACGCCGACCGAGCGTCGTCCCCACACGCGCTCGACGTAGAGGACCTCGTCGCCGTCCAGTACGGCGAGGTGGACGTTCTCCGCCGTGGTCTCGTTGAGGTCGTGCATGAACGGCAGCGACACGTCGCGCAGCGTGCGCGGCTGCGGGCACAGGGAGCCCAGCTCCCACATGCGCAGCCCGATCCGGTAGACCCCGTCGCGGTCCTTCTTCAGCGCCCCCAGCTCGACCAGCTCGGCCGCGATGCGGTGCACCGTCGAGACCGGCAGCCCGGTGATGGCGGTCAGCTCGATGAGGCGGAGCGCCGGCCGTTCCGGTGAGAACGCGTCGAGCAGAGCGAAGACCCGGCTGGACACTGTGCGGCCGGGTTTGCGGGCATCTCGAGGCGCGGTCATGGCGAGAATCACGGACCCGGTCATCGTGGAATCGGCCGTCCGGTTCATGATGGTACCTCATCGTTTCGGTATCTCCGCAGGTCACGAACGAGTACGGCGATCACGACCGCCGCGACGGCGGTCATGGCCACCGCGAGCGCCCGCGGGTCGGTGGGCGCGCCGGGGTCGCCGGGGGCGAACGCGCCGACCAGTCCGACCGCGAGGATCGCGCCGACATAGCGGGCGGACTGGAACACGCCGCCGACGACCCCGGCCATTCCGGCGGGTGCGCGCTCGAACATCAGCCTCTGCAGGCCGAGGTTGCACAGTCCGTACGGCACCCCGAGCACCACACCGTCGAGGACGATGGCCCACACGGGCGTCGACGTACCGAACGTGGTGATCGCGGCGACGCCGGCGAGCAGGAGCCCGCCCCCTGCCAGCAGGGACCGCCCGACGCCGACCCGCCGCATGACGGGCCCGCCCAGAACGGTCGCCAGGACGCTCGTGGCCGCGATCGGCATGATCAGCAGCCCGGCCCGCGCCGCGTCGAACCCGAGCGCGGTCTGCAACCACGGCGGCAGCCCGTAGAACGCGCCGTAGTAGGCCAGGTTGAACAGCACGAACGTGCCGAGCACCGGCACCAGCCCGCGTGCCGCGCCGAGCGCGCGGACGTCCACGAACGGTGCGGCGGCGCGTCGTTCCCACCACAGGAACCCGGTCCCGGCGACGACCGCCGCGACCGCGCCCGGAACCGAGACCCCCGGGACGGTGAGCATCAGATGCAGCAGCCCGACCACCGCCGCCGCGAAGAGGGCGATCCCCACCGGATCGAGCGCGCGGACCAGGACCCCCGGCGCGGCCCGCCGCTCACCGGAGCCGATCAGGTGCTCGTCGGGGCCGATCGCGCGCCACGCCAGGGCCAGCGCCCCCAGCATGATCGGCAGGTTGACCCAGAAGACGGCCCGCCATCCGGCCCACGAGACCAGAAGCCCGCCGAGCACCGGGCCGACGGCCCCCGCGGTCGTGTTGACCGTCGCGACGGCGGACAGCCGCGCCGCGCCGCCATGCCGGCGGATGACGACCATCGCGCACGGGAACGCGGCCGACACGCCGGCGGCCTGCAGAGACCGGCACAGCACGAGCAGCGGCAGCGACGCGGCCATGGCCGCCCCCGCGGAGGCGAGCGCCGCCACCAGCAGCCCGGCCGAGAACAGCCTGCGCGGGCCGACGCGGTCCGCCACCCGGCCGAGCACCGGCTGGCACACGCACGCGGTCAGGTAGAAGACGGTGACGACCCACGTCGTCGTGGCCAGCGGCCGGCCCAGGTCGCGCTGGATGGGTGCGAGCGCCACCGCGACCATCGAGGAGTTGAGGGGGGCGAGCATGGTGCCGCAGAGCAGCGCCGCCAGCGCCGTCCTCGTCCCGCGCGCCGGCCGGACGGCGGTCGTCATCCCCCTGGACCGCCGGCCCGCAGCAGCAGCTTGCCCCGGACGCGGCCGTTGGCCAACTCACGCAGGGCACGCGGCCCCTGGTCGAGCGGGAGCACGTCGTGAACGTGGTGGCGCAACCGTCCGGCCGCGGCCCAGTCGAAGATCTGGCGCAGGTTCCGCTCGTGGGCCTCGCGTTCCCGCCGCACGAACTCGCCCCAGAACACCCCGACCACCGAGGAGCCCTTGACCAGCGGGATGTTCAGCCCGACTCGCGGGATGCCGCCAGAGGCGAACCCGACCACGAGGTACCGGCCGCCCCAGGCGACGGCGCGCACCGCCGACTCCGCGACCGCGCCGCCCACCGGATCGAACACCACGTCCGCTCCCGCACCGCCGGTCAGCTCCTTGATCGCGGCCTTGGCGTCACCGGTCCCGGCTGCGCCGGCCTCGCCGGTGCCCCCGTAGGAGAAGACCTCGTGCGCGCCGTACCGGCGGGCCGACTCCGCCCGCTCCGGCGTGGAGGCGCCCGCGATCACCCGGGCGCCGAGCAGGTTCCCCACGTCCACGGCGGCCGAGCCGACCCCGCCCGCGGCGCCGAGCACGGCGAGCGTCTCGCCCGCGCGCAGCCCCGCCCGCTGGACGAGTGCGTGGTAGGCGGTCGAGTAGGCCACCAGGATCGCCGCCGCCTGCCGGTCGGTGACGTGCTCGGGCAGCACGGTGACCCGGTCCGCCCGGACCAGTACCGTGTCGCGGGCGCATCCGTACTCCTCGTTGCCCGCCACGCGGTCGCCGGCCCCCACGGACGTGACTCCGTCGCCGACGGCCACCACCGTCCCCGCGTACTCGCTGCCGGGGGAGAACGGCGGCTCCGGCCTCACCACGTGCGTGCCCGCGATGATCAGCGTGTCATGGAAGTTCAGCCCGACGTGGCTGACCACGACCACGACCTCGCCCGGCCCGGGGGCGGGCTCCGGCACGTCGGCCACCTCGAGCTCCTCCGGGCCGCCGAGACGAGTGCAGATCAGGGCGCGCCCGCTCACTTCTCGCCTCCGGGGGCGAACACGACGCCCGCCGCCAGGAAGGCGTCCACCTCGTCCGCGGAGAAGCCGGCCGCGCGCAGCACGTCCCCGGTGTCCGCGCCGAGTTCGGGAGGCGCCGTGCGCAGGCCGGGCAACTCGCCGTCGTAGCGGACCGGGTGCCGCAGTACGGTCGCCCGCTCCTCGCCCACCGGGAACTCGGCGAGCAGCCCTTCGGCGGCCACCTGGGGGTCGGCGAGCACGTCGTCGTAACCGGCCACCCGCTCGAACCAGAACCCGCGCGGCTCCAGTCGGGAGGCCGCCTCCGCGTAGGTCATCCCGGCGAGCACCTCTGCCACCGCCGCCGTGTACTCCTCCCGCCGCGAACGCCTGGCATCCTGGTCGTAGCCGGTCAGCGCGGGGGAGCCGAGCGCGTCGCCGAGGTCGTCCTCCGACCCGCTCAGAGCGATCACCATCGACGCGTCCAGGAGCCGGTACACCCCGTAGGGGGCGTCGATCGACCAGCAGGCCAGTTCGGCGGGGCGGCGGACGTCCGCCCGCGTTCTGCGTCCGGAGCGGTACAGCGCGAGCGCCTCCGCCTGCAGGTCGAGCCCCGCGCCGAGCAGGCTGGATTCGACCCGCGTGCCCTCACCGGTGGTGAGCCTGCGCGCGTAGGCGGCCAGCACGCCCATCGCGAGCAGCGCCGCGCCGTGCTGGTCCACGACGGGCGCGCCGGCCGCGGTGGGCCGGTCGCCGGTGACGTCCACCAGCCCGGTACGCGCCTGCACGAGCAGGTCCACCCCGGGCCGCCCGGCCATCGGGCCGCGGGAGCCCCAGCCGCTGGCCGAGGCGTAGATGATGTCCGGCTTGATCGCGCGCACCGCCTCGTACCCGAGGCCGAGCCGCTCCAGGGCGCCGCCCCGGTAGTTCTCCAGCAGCACATCGGCCCGCTCGATGAGCGGCCGCAGCACGGTGCGGGCGTCCGGGTGCTTGAGGTCGATGGCGATCGACCGCTTGTTCCGGTTGACCGCGAGGAACGTCACGCTCTGCCCGGCGACCCTGATTCCCGCGCTGCCGACCCTGCGCTCCCACGACCCGGCGGGCGGCTCGACCTTGACGACGTCGGCGCCGAGGTCGGCCAGGTACTGCGAGGCCGCGGGCCCCTGCACGAAGTGCGAGAAACTCAGCACCCTCATCGAGCCGATCATGTGACCTCCCAGCAGCGGCGACTCCGGCAGTGCGACCGTAGGAACGAACGGTTCCGGCCCCCAACGGCGCGTTCCCGCTGGATGGAAAGCGCGCATGCCCGCGCGGGCCGCCGGCCCGACACGATGGTCACCATGGCACGAGGGTTCTCTTCGATCCGCGTCCGGCTTCCGGGGCACGCGATCAACTGCGTCGTCGCGGGCCAGGGCCCCGCGGTGCTGCTTCTGCACGGGTGGCCGCAGACCGCCCACGCCTGGCGCGAGGTGGTGCCGCTGCTCGCCGACCGGTACACCGTCGTGGTCCCCGACCTGCCAGGGTTCGGGGCCAGTTCGCGGCCGGACGGCGGCTACGACAAACGCACGGTGGCGGGTGTCCTCGCCGAGCTCATGGCCGCCCTCGAGCTGACCCGCTACCACCTCGTCGGTCACGACGTCGGCGGCCAAGTCGCCTACCCGCTCGCAGCGCTGCGCCCGGAGTCGGTGCGCAGCCTGACGTTCGTCGAGGCGGGCATCCCGGGGCTCGGCGAGAGCCTCGCGGCGGCGAACCCCCTGACCGGCGGGTCCTGGCACTTCGGCTTCAACATGGTGCCCGATCTCCCGGAGTTCCTGCTGGCCGGCCGCGAGCGCGGCTATCTGGAGTTCATGTTCCGCCGCGACACGGTCGGCCTGTACGTCACCGAGGCCATCGACGACGCGGCCATGGACGTCTACACGCGTGCCCTGGCCGCACCCGGAGCGGTGCGGGCCACCATGGGCTACTACCGGGCGCTGCCGGTCGACATCGCCGACAACCGGGAGTTGTGCGCCGCCGGGCGGCTACGGGTTCCCGCGCTGGTCGTGGGCGCGCGCCACGGCGTCGGACTCGGCTGGCTGGACACCGTCCAGGAGGCCGTCACGGACGTGTCGGCGCGCTGGGTGGAAGACTGCGGGCACTACGTGCCCGAAGAGCGCCCCGCCGAGCTGGCGCGGCTGCTGACGGAGACGTGGCAGGAAGTCGAGGCACATGATGGACACGAGTGACGTGGTGCTGGTCCACGGGGCGTGGCACGGGGCCGGGCACTTCGCGGCCCTCGCCGCGGCGCTGACCGCCAGGGGCCACCGCGTCCTGGCGCTCGACCTGGCGGGCCACGGCACCCGGGCCCGCTTCCCGGCGAGCTACCTCGCCAGGGACGTCGCCGCACTGCGCACAGAGGTGTCGCCACTGGCGGAACTGGGCCTGGACGACGTGGCGGCGGACGTGGTGGCCACGCTGCGCCGGTTCACCGCGCCGCCGGTCCTGGCCGCGCACAGCATGGGCGGGGCGGTGGCCACCCGGGTCGCGGAACTGGCCCCCGAGCTGGTGGCAGGGCTGGTGTACATAACCGCGTTCGTCCCCACCTCGCTGGGTGCCGCGGGCGCCTACCTGGCTCTGCCGGAGGCGCAGACCGCGCTCGGCGCCGGGCTCTACCTGGGGGACCCCGCCGCGCTCGGCGCGGTGCGGATCGACCCGCGCAGCACCGATGCCGCCTACCAGGACGAACTGCACGCGGCCTACTTCTCCGACCTCGACCGCTCCGGCTTCCTGGCCATGGCCGCTTCCCTCACCCCCGACCAGCCGTTGTCGTTCCTCACCACCCCGACGGGGGCCACGCCCGAGCGCTGGGGGAGCGTGCCGAGGACTTACGTCCGCACCACCCGCGACCGCGCGCTGCCCATCGCGCTCCAGGACGTGATGATCCGGCATGCCGACGAGCTGGCTCCCGCGACCGCGTTCGCCCGGACGACCCTCGACGCGGGGCACGCCGTCTTCGCCGGTGCCCCCGACGAGGTGGCCGAGATCATCCACCGTGCCCCCGCACGACGGTGACGACTGAGCCGGTCACGCCGGAGGGCGGCCGCCCGGGACGGCGGCGAGCAACTCGCGGGTGAACGGCGCCTCCGGGGCGGTGAGCACCTCGGCGGTCGGGCCGGACTCGATGATCCTGCCGTCCCGCATCACCGCGAGCCTTCCCGCAGCGGCGGCCACCACGGCGAGGTCGTGCGAGATGAGCAGATAGGCCATCGCGTGCTTGTCCTGAAGGCGGCGCAGCAGCGCGAGGATCTGGGCCCGCGTCACCGCGTCGAGGGCGGACACCGGCTCGTCGAGCACGATCAGATCGGGCGAGGACGCCAGCGCGCGGGCGATGGCGACGCGCTGGCGCTGCCCGCCGGACAGCGCCGAGGGCCGCCGCCGGACGACCTCGGTCGGCAGGCCGACGTCCTCCAGCAGGTGCCGCACCCGTTCCCCGCGTTCTGCCCGGGTGCCCGTGCGCAGTGCCCGCAGCGGTTCGGCGATGATCCGGCCCACGCTCATGAGCGGGTCGAGCGACGTGTACGGGTTCTGCGCGACGAACTGCACCCGGCCGGTCCTGACGGGCGCGCCGGCCAGGAGCACGCTTCCGCCCGTCGGCCGGACGAGGCCGGTGATCATGCGGGCGAGGGTCGACTTGCCCGACCCCGACGCGCCGACCAGCCCGAGGGTGTCCGCCCGTTCCAGCGTGAACGAGGCGCCCTCGACCGCGACCGTGCCACCCGGGTACACCTTGCGCAGATCGCGGACCGCGAGCAGCGCTTCTCCGCCGCGCGGGACCCGCGTGGACGGCGCGGGCCCGGTCAGCGGCCGCGGGACCGAGTCGAGCAGCAGCCGGGTGTAGGCGGCCTCCGGACTGCCGAGCACCCGGTCCGCCGGGCCTTCCTCCACGACGCGGCCCTCGGTCATGACGGCCACGCGGTCCGCGCGGTCCGCGGCGACGCCGAGGTCATGGGTGATCAGGAGAACGCTCGTGCCGTCCCTGGCCGCGACCTCCCGAATGAGGGCGAGCACGGTCTTCTGCACGGTGGTGTCGAGCGCGGAGGTCGGCTCGTCGGCGATCAGTAGCGCGGGCCGTCCGGCCAGCGCCATGCCGAGCAGCACCCGCTGCCGGAAACCGCCGGAGAGCTGGTGCGGATGGCGGTCGAGCACGGCCGCCGGGTCGGGGATCCCCACCCGTCCGAGCGCGTCCTCGAGGGCAGCCGCGCCGGGCCGGGCGGTTCCGGTCAGGCGCAGGGCTTCGGCGAGCTGGGCGCGCACGGTCATCAGCGGGTTGAGGGCGGTCCCCGGATCCTGGGGCACGAGCGCGATCCGCCGTCCGCGCAGTCGCCGCCATGCCCGCTCCCGCATGCCGTCCACCCGTTCGCCGCCGAAGGCGACCTCGCCACCGGTCATCCGGGCCGCGTCCGGTAGCAGCCCGGCCAGCGCGTGGGCGAGCGTGGACTTGCCCGACCCGGACTCGCCGACCACGGCCACGACCTGCCCGGGCTCCACCGTCAGGTCGGCGCGGTCCACCGCCGGGCGGCCCCGCCCGGACGGCCCGTACCGCACGGTCAGGCCGCGTACGGCCAGCAGAGGCGTCATCGTGTCTCCGATCGCGTGCGCAGGACATGCCCGAGGTGGTTGACCGCCAGCACCACGGCGACGATGACGAGACCGGGCATGGTCGTCAGCCACCACGCCGAGGCGAGGAACGGGCGCCCCGCGGCGATCAGCGAGCCCCACTCGGGCGCCGGCGGCGGAGCCCCGAAGCCGAGGAAGCTCACAGCGGCGACGGTGAGGATGGCATTGCCGATCTCGAGCGTCGCCAGCGCGGCGAGCGGCCCCGCGGCGTTGGGCAGCACGTGGGCCATCAGCACGGTCGGGCGCCCGGCCCCGCACACCGCGGCGGCCTCGACGTACCCGGATCCGCGGACCCGGATGACCTCGGTCCGCATGATCCGGGAGAACACCGCCGCCGCTGACACGCCGACGGCGACGGCCACTTGGCGCGTCCCGGGGCCGAGCATCGCCAGGACCATGAGGACGAGCAGGAACGACGGCACGGCGAGCAGGACCTCCACCGCGCGCATGATCAGACCGTCCAGCCGTCCCCGCGCGGTTCCCGCCACCAGCCCGATCGCCGAACCGGCGAGGACGGCGACGCCCACCGCGATGACGGCCGCCTGAATCGAGGGGGCCGAGCCGTGCACGACTCTGGCGAACACGTCCCTGCCCAGTTCGTCCGTGCCGAAGGGATGGCCGGTCCCCGGAGGCAGCAGCCGCTCCGTGACGTCGCCGCGCAGCGGGTCGGCGGAGAGGAACAGGCCGGGAGCGAACGCCGCGCCCGTGGCCGCCAGCAGCACGAGAGCCGACGGCACGATCCCGAGCCGCCGCACGAACCTCATCCGGCACGCTCCCGCAGCCGGGGGTCCACCAGCGGGTGTGCCACGTCCACCGCGAGCGTGAGCACCGTGACGGCCGCGGTGGCCACCACGACCAGGCCCTGCAGCATGGGCAGATCCCGGGTCGTGACGGCCGACTCGATCAACCGGCCGAGCCCGTTGCGTGCGAAGACCGTCTCCACCACGACCGACCCGGACAACAGCCAGCCTGCCAGCAGCGCGGTCATCGTCAGGGCGGGCATGGCGGCGTTGCGCAGCGCGTGCGCCGTCACCGCCCGCGCCCGCGACGCGCCTTTGGCCCGCGCGGTGTCGATGTACGGCTGCCGCATCTCCACCGCCAGCCGTTCGGTGAGCACCTGCGCCACGAAGGCCGATGACGGCACCGCCAGCGTCGCGGCGGGCAGTACCAGGCCGGCGAGCCCGTCCGCGCCCCTGGCGGGGAACAGCGGCAGGCCGAAGGAGAACGCCTGCAGCAGCACCAGCCCGAGCCAGAACGTCGGGACGGACAGCGACAGGCCGGGCAGCGCGCCGAGCAGGCGGCGCAGCCACACGTGCCGGGTGTGCGCGGCCGACCAGGCGATCAGGAAGCCGAGTGGGAGCGCCACCAGCAGCGCGCCGCCAGCGAGCGCGAGCGTGCGCGGAGCGGCCTCGGCGATTATCGCGCCGACGCCCCGCCCCGTCTGGAAGGACGTGCCGAAGTCGCCGTGCAGGGCGCCGAGCAGCCCGTCGGCATAGCGCTCCGCCGCCGGGCGGTCCAGACCGTACTCGGCGCGCAGCGCGGCCACCCGCGCCTCGTCCACGCCGTTCTCCGGACCGAGCATGATCTGCACGGGATCGGCGGGGATGAGGTTGAAGGCCGAGAAGGTGAAGGTGTAGGCCGCCAGCACCACCGCCGCCGCCTGCATGAGGCGCCGCGCCACGAACCGGGTCATCTCAGCCCCGGATGTCCAGGAGGACGCGGTGCCCGCCGACCTCCTGGCCGGTGTAGAGCACCACGTTGCCCGGCCGGAGCCTGCCGAGCAGCGCGAGGGTCAGCGCGCGCTGACCGCCGGTCGGGATGACGCCGCCTTCGGGCACCGCCACCTCGCCGTCCTGCCGGAGCACCGCGCATCCCGACCAGGCGTCGACCGTGGCGGCTGCGGGGCGCGAGTCTCCCGGATCGGCGGGCCGGGCGGCGTAGCGGTGGCCGCGCAGCGCACGTCCGAGGTCGGCCGTCCACTCGTGGCCGTCGAAGCCCACCACCAGGCTGAGCGTGCGGGTCGCGCGCGGACCGGATGGTCCGGGGGTCCGGGCACCAGCCGGTCGGTGAGGCCGACCACCTCGACGTCGCCGACCGCTCGCGGCGGGACGGACAGCGTGTTCGTCGGCTCCCCGTCCTCCTGTCCTTGAACGAAGTACACCGTGTCCTCGGCGACCAGGGTCCCCTCGTGCCGGCTCAGCAGATACGCCGGTCCGAGCAGTTCGCCGCCGAGGGCGACCGGCGGCAGGACCACCGCGCCCTCGTGCTGGAACCCGTAGGCCCCCTCGGCGTGCCCGCCCGTCACCGCCTCGGCGGCGAACCGCACGATCGCCGCGTGGGCGATCCGCCGGGTCATCACCTGGACGGCGAACCAGTCGCGGGCTTCCTGGAGCCTGGTCAGTCCGTCGGCGTCGGCGAGCACCCGCACCTGGGACGGATCTGTGAACGGGATGAGGGCGTCCCGCAGGAGCACGAGCTGCCACAGCCACTCGTTGTAGAGATTGCGCGCGGCGTGCAGGCCGGAACCGTTGATGAGGCGTTCGACCACCGGGGGAGTCCAGGCGTAACCCACGCAGCTGCTGTGGATGTCCGTTACGCCGGGTGTTCCGGACGTACTCCGCACCAGGTCCAGGATCATCTCGGACACCGCGACGGCGTTCTCCCGCAGCTCGCCCCTGACGCCCTGGTCGGCGAGTCCGGCGTCCAGCCGCAGCGTCGCGTAGGGGCCGGAGGTGCTCATGCTGGCCTCGAGCCCGGCGATGAAGTCGGTCCTCGCGGCCTCGGCGCCGCCCGCGGCGGCGACCGCCGACTCCAGCAGCGTGCTCGCGGCGGCGACGAAGGTCGCGGGGTCCACCGCGCGGCCCCCGGCGAAGTCGTTCCAGGTCATGCCCGCACCTCCGCGTCCTGGAAGATCGGCCGCCCGGACGCGTCGAGCCGGACCCCTGTCACCCGCTCCGTCAAGCCCACTGACGATGCCTGCTCGAAGAGCGGGATGCCATGCCCGCCGGAAAGGATCGCCTCGGCCGCGGCCTTCACGGCGCGGGAGCGCTCGGTGGGATCGAGCACCGTGGCGATCCGGGCGATCGTGCCGTCCACCTGGTCCGGCCGGGTGCGCCGGAGCGGGTTCGCGCTTTCCACCGGGTACACGCTGGCCAGGACCGTGGGGTCGCCCCTGGTCACCGCCCAGGAGACGAAGTCGTAGTCGCCCGAGGACTGCCGGGCGCTGTTGGTGGCGTCGTCGAGTGGTGTCGGCCGCAGTTCGATCCCGACGTCGGCGAGCTGCTGGGCCATGAGCTGGTACACCGAGCCGTAGGGCTCGTTGGCCGAGTAGACCAGGGTGAACGACAGCCGCTGCGACCCCTTGGCGCGCACGCCGCCGGGACCGCGCCGGTAACCGGCCGCGTCGAGCAGCCGGGCCGCCTCGTCAGGCGCGTACGCCAGGTCGGCGGAGCGGTCGGCGTAGCCGGGCGTGGTGCTGGCGAGGACGTCGGTCGCCGGACGTTCACCCGCCGCGAGCAGCGCCGCGAACCGCGACCGGTCGAGGGCGGCGCCGATCGCCCGGCGCACGCCGGGATCGCGCAGCGCGGGGCGCGACTCGTTCGGCAGCAGCGTGAACACGATGCCGGGACGGGTGGCGGACAGCAGCTGGGGTCCCTTCCTGCCGAAGGAACGCTGGTCCTGCTGGAGCACCTGCAAGTCGGCGTCGAGCTGCCCGGAGAAGAGGCTGCCGTGCCTGGCGCTCGGGTCGGTGACGATGGCGAAGGTCAGCTCGCGTATGCGCGGGACGCCCTTGTGCGCGGCCAGCCGGCTCGCCCAGGCGTATCCGGTGCGCGCGGAGAGCCGCACCTCCTCATTGAGCGCGACCCGGCCGAGCACGAACGGCCCGGAGCCGGCGAGAGCACCCGCGCAGCGCTGCTCGGGAGTCTTCTTGAGCGTGCCCGGAGAAAGGATGCCCAGCGTGACCATCGAGGTGGCCTGGAGGAACTGCGCGCTCGGGGCACCGAACCGGACCTCGACGGTCTTCGCGTCGAGGGCGGAGGCCCCTTCGTACCCGGCGAGGTAGCCCGAACCGAGTGGGGACCGCGCGCCGAGCCTGGAGATGTCGTCGAGGTTGGCGACGACCGCGGCGGCGTCCAGCGGCGCGCCGTCGCTGAACGTCACCCCCTCTTGCAGGGTGAAGGTGAACCGCTCGGCCCGCTTGTCGACCTTCCATGACGTCGCGAGCCACGGCACGATCTTTCCGGTGCGCGGGTCCTGGTCGGTGAGCGAGTCCACGAACTGGCGTGACACCTGCAGGTTGGGCGTCTGCGGGGTCTGGTGCGGGTCGAGGCAGCTCACCGGGGCGGCGAGCCCTGCCGTGAAGGAGTCCGGAGGCCGCCCGGCGTCCGCCGTCGCGCAGGCTGCGAGCAGGACGGTGCCGCTTGCGAGGAGAGAGGTCAGTCGAAGCACGGGATCAGTCTGCGAACCCGCCGCCGTGATCCCGGCATCCTCGTTCCCGCTGGACGGGAAGCGGGCGAGATTCCGCCCAATGGAACCCGAGCGTTCAGGTTCAACGGCCTCACCGAAGGTGAGCTTCCCGGCCACGAACATCAACTCCTGGCCCTGCTGCCTGACAACACCGGGTCGGCCAACACCAGACTCCCCGCAGCGCACCCTTGATGGGCTCGCCCCAATCTGTGCTGGACGCTGGCACTCAGCCCCATCCAGGGCTGCCCGAAAGGTGCCTCCACTGCTTCCTAACCACCTACGGCCCGACCGGGGTCGCCTCCAAGGTGCGACGGGCGGCGGAGTTGGCGCGGCTGTGGATCCGACCCGACAAGTCCGACCGTCGAGCCTCGGCGAACCACCGTTTTAGACCCCTGCGGCAGGAGTAGCGAATGACGTCAGGCCCCCGATTTGGGGGTCCGCGAGCCGGTCGCCTGCGTCGACTGCGGCAGGGGGCGCATACGTGCGGCTCGCCATGCCGACTACCTCGACGCGGTGGAGTCGGCCTGGGATCGGTGGGGGCGGTCGGAGGAGTCGCGAAGGTTGAGCGCGACGAGGAGGGTGAGGACGATCCCTCCGGCGATGACGAGAACGGCGGTGCGTATGCCTTCGGCGGTGGCGACGCGCAGTTCTTCACCGCTGAGCCCCTCGGTACCGGCGTTCGCGACGAGAACAAGTGCGGCAAGGCCGACGACGGCGCCGACCCCGGAACTGGTGGAGGCCATACCGGAGGCGACCCCCTGCCGGTGGTCGGCCACCCCCGTACCGGCGGCGATGAACATCAGGGTGAACACGACACCGTCCCCCAGGCTGACCGCGACGAGACCCGGCACGAGCGCGACATAGGAGCCGTCGGCCGACAGGGCCAGGCCGACGCCGACCGCCCCGGCCGCACCGATCGCGAGCGCGGCGACGAGAGTACGCCTCAGCCCGAAGCGCGTCACCGTCTGACCGGCGAACGTCGAACCCGCCACCACCACCGCGGTGGGGAGCAGGAAGGCCGCGCCGGTCTGCAGAGGGTCATAGCCGCGGACGTCCTGGAAGTAGATGGACAGGAAGTACAGGAGGGCTCCGAATGTCGCCGTGAACATGAAAGCGACTACCAATGCCACGCCCAGAACGCGGTTGGCGAGAAGCTTCACGGGGACAAGGGGGTCGGGACTGCGCCGCTCGACGACGGCGAACACCGCGAATAGCAGGAGCCCCGCGGCCGCCATGCCGAGGGTCCAGGGCGAGTCCCAGCCGAGAGCCGGTCCCTGGACCAGGGAGAACATCAGCAGCGTGACCGCGCCGGTGGAGCCCAGAGCTCCCGGCAGATCGAACACCCGTCCCACCGTCCGCGACCCGTCCGGTGCGAGAAGCCGAAAGGCCGCGATGAGCGCTCCACCTGCCAGGGGGACGTTGACGAAGAACACCGCCTCCCACCCGAGCATGCGGGTGAGCGCCCCGCCGAGCAGCACACCGACTACCAGCCCGGCTGCGCCGGAGCCGCCCCAGACGCCCAGCGCGCGGTTGCGGTCGCGCCCCTCCGCGAAGGCGGTATTGATGATCGCCAGCGTGCTGGGGAAGACCAGTGCCCCGCCGAGCCCCTGAACCGCTCGGGCCGCCAACTGCGGCCCTGGACCGGTGGCGAGCCCGCCCGCCAGCGAGGCCACCGCGTACAGCGCGAGCCCGGTGGCCAGCATCCGGCGCCTGCCGAGCAGGTCGGCGGCGCGCCCGCCCAGCAGCAGGAATCCGCTGGAGGCGACGGCGTAAGCGCTGACCACCAACTGCAGTGTCTGCGCCGAGTACCCGAGCTCGCGGCCGATATCCGGCAGCGCGACGACGACGATGTACTGATCGAGAGAAACGATCAGCATCGCGAACGACAGCAAGGCCAGCGCAGCCGTCTTGGAGCGACCAGGACGCCGAGCGTTCCGGTCGCGGACTCGTGGTCGATCACAGGTGTCATGCATGGCGGCACTCCCGTGGTCCGCTCTGGTCGCCCACGATCACGGGTGGTGACGCGGTGCGGTCGAACCCCTGTACTGTACGCACCAGTTCAGTTGAACTCAACCGTACAGTTCATATTTGGGTACGCTGGACGTCGACGACGAAGGAGCGACGATGCCAGCACCCTCTCAGCGCAGCGAGTCTCCGCGCGTTCTCACCGGGGACCGGGCGGCGCGCAAGCGACAGATGATCATTCAGGCGGCCCGGTCGGCATTCGTCCGGGATGGGTTCGATGCGGCGATGGACGCCATCGCCGCCGAGGCGGGTGTTTCCAAGGTCACCGTCTACAACCACTACGGCAGCAAGGAGACCCTCTTCATCGCCGTCATCGGCGACGCCCTGCAGGAAGCCCTCGCCGACGCCATCTCAGGCACCGCGCAGCGGCTGGGAGAGTCCGATGACCTGCGGAGCGCACTCAAATGGACCGCCCGGGCATGGGTGGACAGCATGACCTCCCCCAACATGGTGGCCCTGCGCCGCCTCGTCGCCGGCGAAGTCCGCCGATTCCCGGAACTCGGCGAAGCCTGGCGCCATCACGGCCCCGACCGCGCTCGCCCTGCCCTGGTGGCGGCGTTCGAACGCCTCATCGCCGCCGGTCGGCTGACCATGCCGGACGTGGAGACCGCCATCCTCCAGCTCTATTCGCTCGTGCTCTATCCGCATCTGGTCCACGGCACCTACGGAACGACGCTCGACCCGCACACGACCGAACGACTGATCGACTCCGGAGTCGACATGTTCCTGGCTTACTACGCCTACCGCGCCGCCACAGCCTGAGCACGTCGACGGTCACGGGCTCCTCCCGAACAGCACACCCAACGCCTGCGGGTCGCAGCCGGGCGCGGGCGGTGGAGGCGCCGCCTTCTCCCGCTGCTCGGCGGCGCGGGCGTGACGGGCCAGGACACCGGCGATCACCTGGTCTTGTCCGGTTCGGATCTATCCACCAGCGCTCCTCACCGGTGCCGCCCGCGGCGGCGATGCGGGCCGTGTGCTCGGAGCGGCGGTGCGCCCGGATCACGCCGGTGAGCTGGTCGATCTCAAGCGCGTACTCGACGGCGGTGCTGTCGGGGACGTCGGTGTCGGACCAGCCGATCGGGTCGACCTTGGCCACGGTGAGGCCGACCTGCAACGCGAGCTCCTTGTACTCGGTGTTGTGGTCGCGAACCTGACCGCCCGCGCCACTGCGATGCTCGAAGGATCTAGCCGCCTGGACGACTACATCACCGACCCGGCCCCATGACCACAACCGGCACTGGGCCTCGACAGGCCAGCGGCCGCCTGCGATAAACGAACCCGACCGTCGTCAAGCAAGTAATGGTGTAATCATGGAAACCCTTTTCGAGCACGCCGGCGGGCACGAAGGCCTCCGCAGGTTCATCGACCTGTTCTATTCCAGCCTCCTGGC
>NZ_JBEUPA010000040.1:0-54625 GCF_040492065.1 Actinomadura sp. NPDC000929
GTCGCCCCTGGCGGTTCCACGCCCCGGGCGGGGTGTTTGCGGGGCCCGTCGGGTTGGCCCGAGCCCCGGTGGGGCTCTAGCGGGGCGGCGCCGGCGCCGCGCAGATCCTCCACCATGGCGAAGAGGGACGAGTCCATCAGCTCTTCTTGTAGGCCACGAAGTCGATCTCGACGAGGATGTTCATCAGCTGCGATCCCACGGTGGTGCGCACCGGGTACGGCTTGGTGAAGTGCTCCCGGTAGACCTCGTCGTAGGCGGCGAAGTCGCGGTGGAGGTCCTGGAGGTGGACGGTCGACTTCACCACGTCGTCCAGGCCGAGGCCGTGCTCGGCCAGGATCGCGGCCAGGTTGGCGAGGGTCTGCCGGGTCTGCGTGGCGACGTCCGTGCCGACGATCTCGCCGGTCTTCGGGTCGAGCGGCCCCATCCCGGACGTGTACACGAAGTCGCCGACCACGAGCCCCTGCGAGTAGGTGCCGACGGGCGGGGCGGAGTCCCCGCTGCGAATCTCGCGCTTGCTCATATCTGTCTCCTTATCGGGTGACGTCGTTTTCCGCGGTCTTCAAGAGTTCCAAATCGGTGCGGCTGGGGAGGCCCTCCCAGTCGCCGCGGACGGTGACGGCGTAGGCGCCCGCGGCCGTGGCGGTGGCCAGGCGGGCGGCGACGGGCAGGCCGCGGACGAACTCGGCGAGGTAGCCGGCGGCGAACGCGTCCCCGGCGCCGACCGGGTCCACGACCGGGACCCGGTGGGCGGGCTGGACGTGCAGCCGCCCCTCGCAGAACGCGACCGCCCCGGCCGCGCCCCGCTTGACGAGGACGTCGCGGGGGCCGAGCGCCGCCAGGGCGGTGGCGAGCGCGGCCGGATCGCCGCCGGACACGACGAGGCGGGCCTCCTGCTCGGTCGCGAACACCAGGTCGGCGCGCTTGACCAGGGGGTGCAGGCGTTCCCCCGCCTCGGCGGGCGTCCACAGCGCCGACCGGTAGTTGAGGTCGAGGGAGACGGGGACGCCGGCGTTCCGCGCGGTCTCGACGGCGTCGTCCAGGGCCTGGCGGGCGGTGTCGCTGATGGCGGCGGTGATGCCGGTGACGTGCAGGACGCGCGCGGCCCGGATCAGGTCGTGCGGGACGTCGGACGGGCGGAGCCGGGAGCCCGCGCTGCCCGTCCGGTAGTACTGGACGCGGGTGAGCGTGCCCGAACGGCGCTCCTTGAACAGCAGCGCGGTGGGCGCGGTCCCGTCCACCACCGTGTGGTCGAGCCGGACGCCCTCCCCGGCCAGCGCCGTGGTGATCAGCCGGCCGAACTCGTCGTCGCCGACGCGGCCGAACCAGGCCGCGCTGCCGCCGAGCCGCGCCAGCCCGATCGCCGTGTTCGACTCGGCGCCGCCGATGCCGAGGTCGAGCGAGCGGGCGTGCCGCATCGGCCCGACGGCGGGGTTCTCCAGCCGCGCCATGGTCTCGCCGAACGTGACGAGGTCGGGGCTCATCGGGGGGCCTCCTCCGGGGCGCGCCGCCCCGGGGCCGCCGCGGCGAGCAGCGCCCGCGCCCGGTCGCCCAGGGCGGTGAGGGAGCCGCCGTCGAGGGCGTCGCCGATGAGGGAGCCCCCGGCGCCGACCGCGACCGCCCCGGCCGCGATGTAGCCGGCGGCGGTGTCCGGGCCGATGCCGCCCGTCGGCAGCAGCCGCACGTCGCGGAACGGCTCGGCGAGGTCGCGCAGGTAGCGCGGCCCGAACGCGTTCGCCGGGAAGATCTTCACGGCGGTGGCGCCGAGGTCCCAGGCGCGGGCGACCTCGTTCGGGGTGAGGGCGCCCGGGTAGTAGCGCAGGCCCCGGTCGCGGGCCGCCTCGGCGACCTCCGCGCGGGTGTCGGGGGCGACGAGGAAGGACGCGCCGGCGTCCGCCGCGGCCTCCGCCTCCGCGCGGGTGCGGACCGTTCCGGCGCCGACCTCGACGCCCGCGGGCAGCCGGTCGCGGGCCGCGCGCAGGCCGTCCAGCGCGCCCGGGGTGTTGAGGGTGACCTCCAGGCAGCGGACGCCTGCGGCGACCAGCGCGTCCAGGACGTCGGCGACGCGGTCGGCGCGGCGGCCGCGCACGACCGCGACCACGCCGGTGGCGGTCATCGCGGGTCCCGGCGCCAGGCGGGGGATCATGGGTTTCCCTTCTCGGAGGTACCGGTTCAGAAGTACGTGCGGATCAGGTCGACCACCGTGTGGTCGTCGTCCACGACGGGGATGACCTGCCATTTGTCGAAGGCCGTGCACGGGTGGGAGATGCCGAAGCAGATCAGGTCGCCCGGGCGCACGGAGGCGTCCCCCGTCGCGACGTAGGCGTGGTGGTCGTTGGTGTCGGTGACGCGCATGCCGTCCGCCGGGGCGATCGTCCCGTCCGGCCTGCGGATCCGCAGCGGGACGGGCAGGCCCGCGTCGTAGGGCGCCTCCCGCTTGCCCATCCCGGCGATCGCGAGACCGGGCTCCGGGACGGACGTGACCTGCGCCCAGATCTCCAGCGCGGCGTCCAGCGAGCCGGGGACGCGGGTGAACGGCGTCCGCTCGGTGTAGATGCCGTCGTCGTGGGAGACGTAGGCGCCGCTGCGCAGCACCACGGTGAGGTCGTGACCGGGCAGCCAGTCGCCCGCGAGCCTCTCGGCGACCTGGTCGAAGTAGGCGCTGCCGCCCGCGGTGACGACGACGTCGCGGGGGAGCAGCGGGGACAGCTCGACCGTCGCGTCGCGCAGCGCGCCGAGGTAGGCGCCGGCCGCCGCGACGTCCGGCAGCCCGCCCTCGTACCCGGCGACGCCGGCGAGTTCGGTGCCGGGGGCGCCGGCGACGGCGCGGGCGACGGCGGCCAGCTCCTCCACGGTGCGGCAGCCCGTGCGGCCGTTCGGGTGCCCGAGCTCGACGAGCACCCGGAACGGGCGCTCACCGGCCGCCGCGGAGATCGCCGCGACGCCCTCGGCGGAGTCGGCGTACAGCAGGAACTCCATGCCGCGGTCGACCTCGCCGCCGAGCCAGCGCAGCGCGGTCGGGTCGAGCAGCTCGTTGGCCAGCAGGATGCGGGGGACGCCGAACGTCCGGTAGGCGAGCACCTGGTTGGCGGTCGCGGCGGTGATGCCCCAGGCGCCCGCGTCCAGCTGGGCCTGGAACAGCGTCGGCGCCATGGACGTCTTGCCGTGCGGCGCGAACGCGAGCCCGTGCTCACGGCAGAACGCGGCGAGCGCCGCGATGTTGTGGTCCAGCGCCGACCGCCGCGCCACCATCAGCGGCCAGGTGAACGGGCCGCCGAACAGCGGGTGCCGCGCGGCGGCGAACTCCTCCAGGGGGACGGGCGGACCGGGCAGCCAGAGGCCCTTGGTCCGCCAGTCGACGTGCTCGCCGGGAATGGTGAGGCTCACGGCTGGTTCCCTTCGTGCGGGTCGTGGCGCGTTCTGTCGGGGCGGCGGCGGGACGGCCGGGACGAGCCCAGCACGCGGGAGATCTCCAGGCCCGCACGCTCGACCATCGGACCGACCTCCCGGACCCGCGCCGGCGTCATCCGGGACGTCAGCCCGGACACGCTGAGCGCCCCCACGGCCCGGTCGGTGTGGTCGAAGATCGGCGCGGCGACGCAGCGGACCTCGGGCTCGTTCTCCCGGTCGTCCACGGCGTACCCGGAAAGCCGCACCCGCTCCAGCTCGGCGGCCAGCCGCGCCGGGTCGGTGATCGTCCGTTCGGTGCGCGCGGGCATCCCGGCCGCGACGACCGTCTGGAAGTCGTCCTCGCCGAGCCAGGCGAGGATGGCCTTGCCGACGGCCGTCCGGTAGGCGGGCATCCGCAGCCCGACGCGGGACGCCATCCGGACATTGTGCTCGTTCTCCACCTTGTCGATGTAGACGACGTCGGGGGCCTCGTAGACGACCAGGTGGCACGTCTCCCCCACGAGGTGCTGGAGGCGGCGCAGCGGGTCGGCGGCGACCGACCGCATGTCGAGCGTCGACAGGTACGCCTGGCCGAGCCGCAGCGCGCCGTGCCCGAGCCGGAACCAGCCGGTCTCGCGGTCGCGGGTGAGCAGGTCGCCGTCGATGAGCGGCTGCGCGAGCCGCAGCACGGTGCTCTTGCTGATGCCGAGGTCGTCGGCGATGCGGGTCAGCGACACCCCGCGCGCGTCGGCGTGGTCGCGGACGTGGTCGAGGACGGCGAGAGCGCGCCGCAGCGACGACGACTGGTTCCTCGGTTTCGCCTGGTCGGTCGTCATGTGGTGCTCCCCGGAAGCAGGCCCCGGCGCAGGACGTCCCGCGCGGCGCGCAGGTGCCGCCCGGCGCGGGCGAGCGAGATCTCGTGGTGGCCCGGCAGCAGCATGTCGACCTCCAGTCCGGCGAGCCGCTCCAGGCTGGCGGCGTAGTCGGGGACGCGCGAGTCGTGCAGGTTCTGCAGCGAGATCCGCCCGCCGGTGAAGACGCAGTCCCCCGAGAACAGCGCGCGGCCCTCGGGCGCGTCGAGCAGGTAGCAGGTGTGCCCGTCGGCGTGCCCGGGGGTGGCGACGGCCTGGAGGGCGACGCCTCCGCCGAGGTCGACGCGCTCGCCGTCCGCGATGGGCCGGACCTGCGGGCACGCCGGGAACGTGTAGCCGTCCGGGTAGACCCCGGCGGCCTTGCCGCGGTCGACGCTGAGCTTCCGCTCGTCGCCCGAGGCGATCCAGTCGCTCGCCGGTGCCCCCGCGCGAACGGCGAGCCCCTCCACGCCGCGCGCCAGCCCCGCGGCCCCGCCCGCGTGGTCGGCGTGCCCGTGGGTGAGCAGCAGGTGCCGCTCCCCCGTCGGCCCGGCCGCCGCGAGCATCCGCCGGGCGAACAGCCCGGCGGACACCCCGGCGCCCGCGTCGACCAGCGCCGCGCCCTGCGACCCCCGCACGAGGTAGACGTGGCAGTCGAGCGGGTCGGTGAGGTCGAACCCCGCGGCGCCGCTGCCGACGAGTTCGACGTGCTGCGTCAGCCTCATGACCGGCCCCCGCCGAGCGAGCGGACGGTGTCGGCGACGATTCGGGCGGCGAGGTCCACGTCCGCCAGCGCGACCGACTCGTCGGCGGAGTGGGCGTCGGCGATGGAGCCGGGGCCGAAGACGACGGAGGGGATGCCGGCGCGGGCGAGCTTGCTGGCGTCGGTCCCGAACGGCATGCCCTGGACGGCCGCGGGACGTCCCGCCGCTTCCAGGGCGCGGCGGAGAGCGGCCGGGACCGGGCTGGAGGCGGGCGTGTCGAGGGCGTAGTCGACGGTGAACGGCTCGTCGACCTCGACGCGGCCCGGGATGAGCGCGGCCAGCTCGGCGCGGTCGCGGCGCCACACGTCCAGGGGGTCCTCGCCGGGCAGGGTGCGGCGGTCGACGTCGATCTCGCAGCGGCCCGGCACGGTGTTCGGGCCCTCGCCGCCCCGGATCCGGGTGACGCAGCGGGTCGCCGTCCCGAGCAGCGGGTGCGGCGGGACGTCCGGCGCCGCCGCGCCGATGTGGTCGATCACGCGGGTCATGAGGGCGACCGCGTTGACGGCCTCGTCCGGCCGGGAGCTGTGCCCGGCCGTCCCGAGCGCGCGGACGGTGTAGCGGACGCAGCCCTTGTGCGCGGTGGCGGGGACGAGCCCGGTCGGCTCCCCCACGACGGCGCCGGCGATCGGCGCGTCCCCGAGGTCGGAGATCAGGCCGAGGACGCCCTGGTAGGCGTGCTCCTCGTCCACGACCCCGGCGAGGACGACCCCGAACGGCGGCGGGTCGCCGGCCGCCAGCTCGGCCGCCGCCAGCATGAACGCCGCGAGCGGGCCCTTGGCGTCGCAGGCGCCGCGGCCGTAGAGGCGGCCGTCCCGGATCGTCCCGGCGAACGGGTCGACGGTCATCCCGGTGGTCTCGACGGTGTCGAGGTGCGACTCCAGCAGCACCATGCGGGGATCGCGTCCCGGCACGGTCGCGACGACGTTGGGACGTCCCGGCAGCACCTCCCGGAGCTCCGCCTTCACGCCGTGCGCTTCAAGCCAACCGCGCACGTACCCGGCGACCGCGGCCTCCCCGAACCCGGGTCCGGACCCGGCGCGCGGGTTGACGCTGGCGATGCCGACCATCGCCTTGAGCAGCTCCCCCGAGCGCGTCATCAGGACCGCCGTTCCCGCGCGTAGGCGAGCAGCAGCGCGATGATCAGCAGGCCGAGGACGATCTGCCGGACGCCCTCCGAGACGTTCCACGCCGCCAGCAGCGCGGTCAGCAGCGTCAGCAGCAGCGCGCCCGCGACCGTGCCGAGGACGTGCCCGCGCCCCCCGAGGATGGACGTCCCGCCGAGCACGACCGACGCGATCGACAGGAGCTGGTACGGGTTGCCCATGGTGAGGGAGCTGGTGGAGGTGAACCCGAGCAGCACCAGCCCCGACACCCCCGCGAGCAGCGCGCACGCGCCGTAGGCGATGAACGCGGTGCGGGCGAGCGGCACGCCGGACGCGCGCGACGCGCGCTCCCCGTTGCCGAGCGCGAAGACCCACCGCCCGGCGCGGGAGGCGTGCAGCAGCCACGCGGCGACGGCGGTGATGCCGAGCCACAGGACGAACGCGAGCGGGACGCCCGCGACGCGGTCGTTGGCGAGGGACGCCAGCATCGGCACCTTCGCCGACTTCGGCGACCCGTTCGTGTAGACCAGCAGCGCGCCGGCGACGATCGTTCCGGTGGCCAGCGTCATCACCATCGGCGGCACCCGCAGCCAGGTCACCCCGGCGGCGTTGGCGAGCCCGACCAGCAGGCTCGCGGCGAGCGCGACGGCGACGCCCGCGGGCCCGCCCGAGCCGGACGCGACCTGCGCGCACACCACCGCCGACAGCGCGACGACGCCCGACACCGACAGGTCGATGCCGCTCATCATGATCACGAGGGTCTGGCCGACGGCGACGATGCCGAGGAACGCGGCCGTCTGCACCAGGTAGCGGACGCTGGAGACGCTGTCGAACCCCTTGGCGAACAGGATCGCGGCGAGCCAGGTCACGAGCAGCACGCCGAACGCCCAGGCGGCGCGGTTGTCCCGCAGCGCCGCCACCGGCCCGCGGGCGCCCGCGGTGCGCGAAAGCGCGGCCATCAGTCCGTCCTCTCTCTGGTCGCGAAGGTCTTGACGGCGATCGCCACGATCAGCACCGCGCCCTGCATGATCAGCTGGTAGAACGGCGAGAGGCCGGTGAACAGCAGCAGGTTGGTCAGCAGGCCGATGAGCAGCGCGGCCAGCACGGTCGCGCGCATCTGCCCGACGCCGCCGAAGAAGCTGACCCCGGCGAGCACCGACGCGGCGATCGAGTTGAGCGTGTACGGGGCGCCGATCGTGGCGTCCCCGGAGCCGGTCTGGATCGCGAGGCCGATGCCCGCGAGGCCGACGAAGACGCCCGCGAGCGCGTAGGCCGAGATCTTCACCTTGCGGGTCCCGATGCCGCTGGCGTAGGCGCCGTGCTCGTTGCCGCCGACCGCGTACAGCGACAGGCCGAAGCGGGTCGTCCGCACGAGCTTCCAGAGCAGCAGCACCAGGGCGAGCGCCACGAACGGCAGCGCGAGGCCGTTCCAGCCGTTGTTGTACGCCTTGACCAGGCCGGACGGGACGCTCCCGCCGGGCTGGGGGAGGACCACGAGCGTGGCGCCGCCCCACAGGAACGATGCCGCGAGCGTCACGATGATCGGCGGCAGCCCGGCGTAGGCGACGAGCACGCCGTTCGCTGCGCCGGTCGCGGCGGCGGCGGCCAGGGCCAGGCCCGCGGCGACCAGCACGCCGTCCTCGGCGCGGACGGCGAACACCGCCATCGCCAGCGACAGCACCGCGCCGAGCGACAGGTCGATGCCGCCGGCCAGCATGACGGTGCTCTGCCCCATCGCCGCCAGGATCAGCGGCAGGAACTGCGCCGACAGGATCGTGATCGACGCGGGGGTGAACACCTGCGAGTCGTAGTGGCTGTAGACGGCCAGCAGCACGACCAGCAGCGCGCCGAGGCCCGTCACGTCCAGGTTGCCGCGCAGCGCGGCGGAGAGGCGGTCAGGCATGCGCCACCGTCCCGGTGACGGAGGCGCGGACGAGCCGCTCCTCGGTGAGGTCGCCGCCGGAGAGCCGGTCCACGACCGCGCCCTCGTACATGACGGCGACCTCGTCGCACAGGCCGACGAGTTCCATGGTGTCTCCCGAGGTGACGAGGACCGCCACGCCGCTGTCGGCCAGCCGGCGGAGCAGGTGGTAGATCTCGCGCTTGGTGCCGACGTCGATGCCGCGCGTCGGCTCGGCCAGCAGCAGCACCCGCGGCTCCGAGGGCAGCCAGCGGGCCAGCGCGACCTTCTGCTGGTTGCCGCCCGACAGCCGGCGCGCCTCCTGCTCCGGGCCCGTCACCTTGATCCGCATCCGTTCGACGAGGTCGGCGACGAGCCGGTCCTCGGCGCGGCGGTCGACGGTGGTGAGCCGGCGGCCGGGCGTCACGACGCCGAGGTTGGTGAGGGACAGGTTCGCCCGGACGGTCTGCGCGACGTGCAGGCCCTCGACCTTGCGGTCCTCCGGGACGTAGGCGATGCGGCGGCGGATCGCCTCGCGCGGGGACGCCAGGCGCGCGGGGCGTCCGTCCAGGTCGACCCGGCCGGTGTGCCGGACGAGCCCGAACAGGGCGCGCAGCACCGCGCGCTGCCCCTGCCCCTGGAGGCCGCCGAGGCCGATGATCCGGCCGGGTTCGAGGTCGAGGTCGACGCCGGCGCAGGCGCCGGGGACGGTCAGCCCCCGCACGCTCAGCACCGGCCCGCCCGCGGGGACCGGGGTCGCGTCCCCCGCGGAGTCCTCGGCCGCGGTCCTCTCCGCGGCGATCTCCCGCTCGGAGGGGACGGCCGCGGCGTCGCCGGCCGCCGGGGCGGCGGTCCCCGCCCCGGCCTTCGGCGGGAACAGGTCGGACAGCTCCCGGCCGATCATCAGGTGCACGATGTCGTCGTGGTCCGTCTCGGCGCGCTCGCGGGTGGCCATGACCTCGCCGTCCTTGAGCACGGTCAGCCGGTCGGCGACGGCGAACAGCTCGCCCATCCGGTGGCTGACCATGATCACCGACGAGCCGGCGGCGCGCAGCTCGTCCACGACCTTGAACACGCAGGCCACCTGGTCGTCGTCCAGGGCGGACGTCGCCTCGTCCAGGATCAGCAGGCGCGGGGACGAGGCGAGCGCCTTGGCCAGCTCGACGAGCTGCTGCTGGCCGAGCGGGAGGCGTCCCGCCCGGGTCAGCGGGTCGGCGTGCAGGCCGACCCGCTCCAGCAGCGGCCGGGCGCGCCGGGCCAGGTCGCGGCGCAGGACGAGCCCGCGCCGCGCCGGCCACTGGCCGAGGAACACGTTCTCGGCGACGGTCTGGTGCGGGTTGAGGCTGAGCTCCTGGTGCACCGAGCCGATCCCCGCGGCCCGCGCGCGGTGCGGGGACCAGTCGCCGGCCGGCGCGCCGTCGAAGACCACGCGTCCGGAGTCGGGCGACAGCAGACCCGTGACCAGCGAGAGCACGGTGCTCTTGCCCGCGCCGTTCTCGCCCACCAGGGCGAGGACCTCACCGGCGCGGACGTCGAAGCTCACCTCGTTCAGCACGCGGTTGCCCGCGAAGGACTTGGAGACCCGCTCGACGGCCAGGAGTGTCATGGCTACTTGCCGATCAGCTTGTCGATCTCGGACTGCGGCAGCGTCTGGATCGGGTAGGAGTCGTCGGGCTGGTCGGCCTTGACGTACTCGTCCAGGTTCTCGTCCGTGATCTTGGGCAGCGGGACCGTGATCTGGTTCGGCACCGTCGCGCCTCCGGCCTTGGCGACCGCCGCGCGCAGCGCGATCACGCCGAGGTAGTTCGGCTGGGCGGTGGACAGCGAGGAGAACCCGCCGGCCTTGTTGTCCTTCCAGAGCTTGAGGAACCCGTTGTAGTTCTCGCCGGTGATCGGGACGAGCTTCTTCTTCTGCTTGACGAGGGTCTGGAGCGCGGCGGCCGACAGCGCGCCGCCCTGCGAGAAGACGCCGTCGATGTCGGGGTTGGCGGAGTAGGCGGAGGCGAACGCCTGCGCGGCCGGCGCGAGGTTGTACTCGCTGTGCACGTTGGAGACGACCTTGACGCCCGGGTACTGCTTGAGGCCCTCCTGGGCGCCCTGCCAGCGCTCCTCGCTGACCGCGACCCCGGCCGGGCCGTTGAACGCGATGATCTTGCCCTTGCCGCCCAGCTTCTCGCCGAGCCACCGGCCCATCATCCGGCCCCACTCCTTCTGGTCCGTGCCGACGCGCACGACCTTGTCGGAGGTGACCAGGCTGTCGAAGTTGGCGACCGTGATACCGGCGTTCGCGGCCTGCTCCAGCGCCGGGTTCAGCGCGGTGGACGACCCGGCGTCCACGAGGATCACGTCGTACTTCTGCTGGATCATCGCCCGGATCTGGGCGATCTGCTGGGAGGTGTCGCCGTTGGCGTTGAAGACCTGGTAGTCGGCGACCTTGCCGTCCTTCTTCAGCTGCGCGACGTCGTCCTTCAGCATCTTGTCGGTCTGCTGCATCCACGACGGGGTCAGGTAGATCGTGGACCAGCCCACCTTGAGGGCCTTGGACTTCCCGGCGGAGGCGGACGACCCGCCGTCGCCGGAATCGACGCCGCACGCGGCGGTGGCGGCCAGCGTGCCCAGCGCCGTGACGGCCACGGCGGCGCGCGTGAACCTACCGATCATGAGGGACTCCTTGTGAAGGTCCGGGCCCGGACGGGCCTCGGCGAACTGGGCGGGGGGTGGCTCTGGCAGATCAGGCGGGGGTGAGGGCCCGCCCCGGCGGTCTCGCGGTCTCGGCGAGGACGCCTCCGGACAGGACGGGGACGCCGTTGACCACGACGTGCTCGACGCCCTCGGCGGGCACCCTGGGTCTTTCGTAGGTGGCGAGGTCGGTGACGGTGGACGGGTCGACCACGGCGATGTCGGCGGCGCGCCCGGTCTCGACGCGGCCCCGGTCGGCGAGCCGGAACCGGTCGGCGGCCCGTCCGGCCAGGTGCACGGCGGCCTGCTCCCACGTCCAGTCGCCGAGCTCGCGGACGTGCCGGCCGAGCAGCCGGGCGAAGGCGCCCCACCCGCGCGGGTGCGGGTGCCCGCCCTGGTAGATGGCGTCCGATCCGGTGGTCTGGGCGGGGTGCCGCAGCAGCGCCCGCACCGACTCCTCGCTGTTGGTCGGCGGCTGCCCGAACACGCATCCGGCCTCCAGCCGGGTCGCGACGAGCAGGTCGCAGCAGAACGCCCCGGGGCCCGAACCGGCCCGCTCGGCCGCGTCCGGCAGGCTCATGCCCTCCGCCCACCGGAACGCGTCGGCGGGGACGTGCGAGAGCGTGATGCGGGGCCACACCTCGGGCCGGTGCGCGAACCAGTCGCGCTCCAGCCTCTCCCGGACGGACGGGTCGGCGAGCGCGTCGAGCGTGGCGTCCAGGTCGGCGATGGGGAGCCAGTCCGGCAGCGTGACGAGCGTCAGCGTGCTGGACCCCCGCAGGTAGGGGTAGTTGTCGAAGGTCAGGTCGATGCCCTCGGCGCGGGCGCCGTCCACGAGCCCGACCAGCTCGTCGCCGGGGCCGTGGTAGTGCGAGACGTGCGGGGCGACGCGTCCGGCCCGCGCGATCTCCAGCACCTCCGCCATCGCCGCGCCGGCGGCGGACTCGTACCCGCGCATGTGCGTGACGTAGGGGAGCCCGGCCGCGCCGACCGGCGCGCACAGCGCGGCGATCTCGGCGGTGGCGGCGTAGGCCCCGGGCACGTACTCCAGCCCGGTGGACAGCCCGGCCGCGCCTTCGGAGAGCCCGCGCTCGACCCGGGCCCGCATGGCCGCCAGCTCGCCGGGCTCCGGAGCCCGCCGGGCGGTCCCCATGACGCCGTGCCGGATCGTGCCGTGCGGCAGCAGATAGACGGTGTTGAGCGGGGTGCGCCGGTCGTAGGAGGCGAGCAGTTCCGCGACGGTCACCGGTCCGCCGTCCAGACCGGGGTGCGTGCCGTTGACCGGCGCGAAGTAGCGGCTCACGTAGCGGAGCGTCTCGGCGCCGGCCGGCGCGTAGGAGACGCCGTCCTGGCCGAGGACGAACGTGGTGACGCCCTGCCGCAGCGCGGCGAGCTGCACCTCGGGGTCGAACACGGCCGCGTCGCCGTGGACGTGGGTGTCGATGAAGCCCGGCATGACGTACCGGCCGGTCGCGTCGATCTCGGCCGACGCCCGCGCGCCGTCGAGGACGCCGACCGCGGCGATCCGGCCCGCGGTGACGGCCACGTCCGCGCGGCGCCCCGGGGCCCCGGTGCCGTCCAGCACCGTCCCCCCGCGAACCAGCAGATCGTACATTGGACCTCATTCACCCCAACGAGCACGTAACCGGGCTTCAGTGCCGGTAGTCGTGGAGGTTATGGGGCGCACCAAGCGCGGCACCAGATTTGCAACACATGATTTTGCATTGCACAACCACCCGTTGACCTGCGACGTTACCCGACGCCGGAGGGTTCGGCGCCGGTCAAGCGGGGAGCGTGGGCCGCCTAGGTCGAGCGGCTCGCCTTGGGCCGGCGCAGCAGGAACGGCCGCACGCGGCCCAGGCCCTGCAGCGGGCGCGGACGCAGACCGGAGGCTTCGCAGGGCCCGGACGGCAGCGCCGAGACCAGGGCGGCGTCGGCCAGGACCGTCCCCGGGTAGGCGGTGGACGTCAGGCGCGCGGCCATGTTGACGGGCGTGCCGAACACGTCGCCCAGCCGCTGGATGACCTCGCCGTAGGCGAGACCGACGCGGACCTTGGGGAAGTCGGGGTCCTCGTTGAACCGCTCCGCGACGCGCAGCCCGATCTCCGCGGCGGGACCGGCGGCGGGCGCGACGAACAGGACCTCGTCGCCGAGCGTCTTGACCACGCGGCCCCCGCACTCGGCGACGATGTGCGTGACGTCCCACTCGAAGCGCTCGACGAAGCCGGCCAGGGCGTCGCCGTCGAGGCTGCGGCTCAGCCGGGTGAACGACACGACGTCGGCGAACCCGACCGCGAGGAGCGCGACGCCCGCGGCGGGGTCGGCCCGCGCGGCGGCGGTGGACGCGGCGGCGCGCATCCCGGCGGCGGTGAGCTGGCGGCGCCAGCCGTGCAGCAGCAGCCGCTCGAACGAGGGCCGCAGCTCCTCGGTGGCGACCAGGGCCGCGGTGACCAGGTCGGACGTCACCGGCTCGTCGGACGGCAGCGCGCCCAGGCGTTGGAGCCACACGTCGCCGAGCCAGCTGGCCAGCCGCCCCATCGTCTGGCCGACCGCGCGGACGAGCTGGAGCACCGTCTCCTCGTCCACCAGCTCGTGGGACAGCACCTCGCGGATCTCGACGAGCGCGGCCACGTCGCCGTCGGTGAAGGCGACCTCGTCGTCCGGCGGGACGGGGAAGCCGAGCGCCTGCCAGATGCGCCGCGCGAAGTCGTCCGAGACGCCCGCCCGGGCCTCGACCTCCCTGCGCGTGTAGCGCAGGGGGCCGCCGAGGAGGGTCTCCTCGATGTCGTCCGCCATGCGGCAACCCTATGTGCCATCGATCGATGTAACAATGAGGTACGGGTAAGATCACGGCGGTCAGACGACACGAGCCGGCGGACGGGGCATGGCCGAGTACCGAATCGACGAGCTGGCGCGGCTGGCGGGCAGCACGGTGCGCAACATCCGCGCCTACCAGGACCGCGGCCTGCTGCCGCCGCCCCGCCTCGAAGGCCGCGTCGGCATGTACGACGACACGCACCTGGCGCGGCTGCGGCTGATCGGCAAGCTGCTGGCCCGGGGCTACACCTTCGCGATCATCAAGGACCTGATCGGCGCCTGGGAGACCGGCAAGGACGTCGCCGAGGTGCTCGGCCTGGAGAAGGTCCTCACCGACCCGTGGTCGGACGAGATCCCCGGCACCGCCACCTACGAGGAGCTCGTGGCGAAGTTCGGCTCCGGCCTGGACGACGACCAGGTCGCCCGCACCCTGGAGCGGACGGTCGAGCTCGGCCTGATCGAACCGGACGGGGACAAGTACCGGGTGCCGAGCCCGCGGCTGCTGCACGTCGGCGCCGAACTCGTCGCCGCCGGCATCCCGCTGGAGTCCGTCCTCGACATCGCCGGGCAGATCCGCGCCGACTGCGACGTGATCGCCGGTCGGTTCGTGAACCTCGTCCAGGAGCACGTGTTCTCCCGGCTGGAGCGCCAGCCCGTCCCGGACGGCGACGAGGTGGGCGAGGTCGCCGCCGTCGTCCGCCGGATGCGCCCGCTGGTGAAGATGGTCGTCGACCCGTTCATCGCCCGGGCCATGGAGGCCCGCGTCCAGGCGGCGCTCGGCGACCACCTCGAAATGATCAGAAGCCATCTCGGGGAGCGCCCCGCCCCCGGCGGCTGAGCCGCTACAGCAGCGTCGCGCCCCAGACGACCTTCACCTCGTGCGGCGCGCCCTCGGAGTCGGTGAAGGTCAGCGTGCCCTGCCCCGGCAGGCCGATGAGCGCCGTCCGCAGCGTGACCGTCAGACGCGTCGTGCCGTCCTCGGGCATGCCGCCCTGCATCTGCGACAGGATCAGCTGGTTCGAGGACGTCATCGCCGTCCACGACACCGGGCCGCTCTTCGCCGCGAGGCTGACCTGGGCGGTCTTCGTCCCGTACATCTCGACCCTGGCGGGGTTCACCACGAGGACGCCCGGCGGCGCGGGCGACGGGGACGGCGGCGCCGGGTGCTGCGGCGTCGGCCGCGGACCCTCCGGGCTCTCCTGGCTCTTCTCGTGGGTCTGCGGTTCGGGCGGCGGCTGGCCGGGGCGGACCTGCGCGCCCCCGCCGGGCCCCTGCGGCGCCTTCCCGCCGTGCCCCTGGCCCTCCGGCCTCTCGTGCGTGATCGACGGTGCCGGATGCGTGCGGAACGGCGGCCACGACAGCGTCCCCCCGCCGATCCCGGGGCCCATCACGAGCGCGGCGGCGAGGGCCGCGACCAGCGCGCCCACCATGCCGCCCCCGGTGAACAGCCACCGGCGCGTGAACGGCGACGGCACGTCCGGCTGGCTCGGCAGGCCGGACGGTGTCAGCGTCCCGCCGCGCGCCGCGATGTCGGCGCGGTAGCCCGCCAGCTCGGGGTCCGTCGCGGTGTGCATGACGCGGTGCCGCAGCGCCGCGGGCAGCACCGGCGCGGGCGCCCGCCCCAGCAGTTCGGCCGCGGTCACCCGGGACCGGGCACGGCAGTCCTCGCAGCCGGCGGCGTGCGACGCGGTCGCGGGATCGACCGGGGAGACCTCGCCGCGACGGCGGAACCGCCACCACGGCCCCCGGACCGGCTCCGGCGGAGGGGCCTCCTCCCGGCGGTCCGGCGCCCGCGCCGCCAGGACGGGGATCGCCGCGGACCGGGACTCCTCGGCCGCGCCCGCGGCGGCCGCGCACTCCCGTCCCGCGCGGTCGATCTCCCGCCGCAGGGCGGCGTCGAGCTCGGCGCGCGCCCTGCGCACCCGCGCGGCGGCCCGCCGCGCCGACAGGCCGAGCGTCGCCCCGAGGCGGGCCGGGCGCAGGCCGTGCCGGTCCGTCAGGAGCATCACCTCCTGGTCGACGGGCTCCAGCCGGGACAGGCACGCGCGCAGAAGGTCGTGCAGCTCGTCCGAGCGCGGCCGGGCCGGCGCCGGGTCGCCGGCCTCGGCACGGTCCAGGAACGGCGCGTCGGAGAACTCGCCGTCCCGGTCCCAGAACAGCACCCTGGGGCGGCCGCGGCGGATGCAGCGGCGCCGCGCCGCGCCGTACAGCCAGGAACTCAGATACAGGTGGTCGCGCATTCGCGGAGCGCGGCGGCAGGCGTCGATGAAAGCGTCGTGGACGATGTCGGCGGCCGCTTTCCCGTCCCCCGACATGGACAGCGCGTAATCGTAAAGGCGCTCACCGTACTCGTCGTAGAGCGCGGCCAGGGCCGCCTCGTCACCCTCGTTCAGTCCCTTGACGAGCTTGCGGTCGGCTGTGGGGGCGGAGGTCGACAACCTGGGCATTCACGCTCCCGGCAGCGGAGTGTGGAAGTTGCCCCCATGGGGGCCATCCGGACATTCGGCCCACCTTGCATACACCCCCGAACCCCGCCCGCACCACTTGATCGACTGAAATCACCGCTAACGTGACCCCGGGTGATTGGCCGCGTCTCTGAGTGACCACCCGATCTGTGACTCGGCGTCAGAATCCAGTAATCAATGCGGTGTCAATCAGCGCGGCGCACCTCCAGATCACCGTCCGCGTAGCGCCGCCGAAGCACTTTTTTATCGAACTTGCCCACGCTGGTCTTCGGGACCTCGGTGATGAAAGCCCAGCGCTCGGGAACCTGCCATCCGGCGACCCTGCCGGCGAGGAACTCGCGCAGTTCCGCCGGCGTGACCGCGGCCCCGTCCCGCACGACGACGGACGCGAGCGGGCGCTCCTGCCAGCGGTCGTCGGGCACGCCCACCACGGCCGCCTCCACGACGTCCGGGTGGGCCATGAGGTGATTCTCCAGCTCCACCGACGAGATCCACTCCCCTCCCGACTTGATGACGTCCTTCGCCCGGTCGGTGAGGACGAGGTACCCGTCCGGCGACAGCGTCCCGACGTCCCCGGTGCGCAGCCAGCCGTCGTGGAACCTGCCGGGGTCCTCGTCCAGGTGGTAGGCGCCGGTGATCCACGGACCGCGGATCTCGACCTCCCCCACGGCCTCCCCGTCGCTGGGCAGCACCGCGTCGCCGTCCCCCACGATCCGCATCTCCAGCCCCGCGAGGACGCGCCCCTGGCTCACCCGCGCCCGCCACGCGTCCTCGCCCGCCGCCCCGGGCGGCGGGTGCGCGACCGACGCGACCGGCGAGGTCTCCGTCATCCCCCACGCCTGCACGATCCGGACGCCGATCTCCTCGAACCCCCGCATCAGCGACTCCGGCACCGCCGACCCGCCGCACGGCACGAGCCGCAGGGAGGTCAGGTCCGACCCGTGCTCCTTCGCGTACCGCAGCACGTCCGACCAGATGGTCGGCACCGCGCCCGCGACCGTCGGCCGCTCGGCCTCGATGAGCCGGACGAGCGGCTCCGCCTGCAGGAACCGGTCCGGCATGACCAGCGGCGCGCCCGCCATCACCGCCGCGTAGGGCAGCCCCCAGGCGTTCGCGTGGAACATCGGCACCACCGGCAGGACCACGTCGGACGCGCTCAGCCCCATCGCGTTCCCCGTGCACGTCGACATCGAGTGCAGGTACGCCGACCGGTGCGAGTAGACGACGCCCTTCGGGTGGCCCGTGGTCCCGCTCGTGTAGCACATCGCGGCGGCCGACCGCTCGTCGATCTCCGGCCACGCGAACGTCGCCGGCGCCGCCGCGAGCAGCTCCTCGTAGCCGTGCAGCTCCTTGCCGGCGCCCTCCAGCGGCGCGGTGTCGCCGTCCCCGACCACCACCACGTGCCGGACGGTCTCGAACCGCGCCAGCACCGGCGCGAGCAGCGGGATCAGCGACGCGTCCACGATGACGACCCGGTCCTCGGCGTGGTTCGCGATGTAGACGAGCTGGTCGGGGAACAGCCGCAGGTTGAGCGTGTGCAGCACGGCGCCCATCGACGGCACCGCCAGGTACGCCTCCAGGTGCTCGGCGTTGTTCCACAGGAACGTGGCGACCCGCTGGTCCCCGTCCACGCCGAGTCCCCGCAGCGCCCCCGCCAGCCGCGCGGCGCGCTCGCCCACCTCCGCGTACGTGCGGCGCCGCGTCCCGTCGCCCGTCCACGTGGAGACCTCGGCCTCCCCGAAGACCCCGGCCCCGCAGCGCATGATCGTCGTAATGGTCAGCGGAAAGTCCTGCATCGTGCTCCACACGGCAAGCCTCCAGCGCTCGCAGCGGCTCTAGAACCGGATTCTGCCAGCGTCCCCCTCCCCTGGCGACCCCCCTAGTACAGCTCGCGGAGGCGGGCCATGGCTCGGGAGACGGTGGACTTGACCGTGCCGACGCTGACGCCCAGGACTTCGGCGATCTCCCGTTCGGACATGTCCTCGTAGTAGCGGAGCATCACGGCCAGGCGCTGGCGTTCGGGGAGGCGGGCGAGCGCGCGGCCCAAGGCGTCGCGCATCTCGCTGCGGTCGGTGTGGTCCTCCACCGGGCGCTCGGGGAGCTGGTCGGTGGGGTAGACGTCCAGCTTGCGGCGGCGCCACCAGGAGATCTGGGTGTTGACCATGGCGCGGCGGACGTAGCCGTCCAGGGCGGAGCGGTCCTCGATGCGGTCCCAGGCGAGGTAGGTCTTGGCGAGGGCGGCCTGGAGGAGGTCCTCGGCCTCGGTGCGGTCGCTGGTGAGCTGGGTGGCGGCCCGGAGCAGGACGGGGCCGCGTTCCACCACGTATGCGCGGAACTCCTCGTGCCGCGTCGCGCTCACACCCACCACCGGACCAGGGGCTGGGGAGCCGCACCGACTCCCGGTACGACGACGATCGCATGCGCGGCGTAATTACGGGCCTACTGGAACAAAATTTCCGGGTCAACCAGTTTATAAATTTCCACCGAGGTAGATCAAAGCTCCTCCGGCCGTTGACTTATCGCGACAAATCCGTCGACAGCGAGGTCACGGCGCGTGACTCTTGACTCACTGTCCTAACAGCTCTCGCCGTACGTCACGACGATCGATGCCGGAGTGCCGCGATGCCGACGACCCACCTCCGCCGGGCGGCGCACCGCCGGGCGCTGTTCGCGGCTCCCGAGGCCCCGGAGGCCGACCGGCGCGCGCGTGCGATCAGCGGGATCGTCCTGGACGCGAGCCCGCACCTGCTGGTGGTGGCCGAGGCCGCGGCGCGGGGCACCGAGACCCGCATCCCGATGAGCGAGGACACCGCGATCTGGCACGGCGGGCGCGGGGGCCCCGCCGCGCTCCGGCCGGGCCGGTCCGTGGTCGTCCGGCGCGCGGGCGGCGGCCGCGCCGAGCGGATCTGGGTCGACATCGGCCGGGTCAGCGGGACGATCCTCGCGTGCGGACGCGGCGCCGTGGAGGTGGACATGGGGCCGCACCGCGGGCGCGCCCACGTGGTGATCCCGCCGTCCGTCCTCGGCCCGGTGCTGGTCCGGCATCCGCGCCTGGAGCCCGGCTACCTGCTCGACGTGGTCTGCGTGGGGTCCCCCGGCGGACCGCAGGCGGTGCGCCCGGGCACGTCGCAGCCCGGATACCGGGTGGCCGACCTCGCCGCGCCGGCGGCGGCCGCGCCGGTCCCGCGGGAGCTGCGCGGGACGGCGACCTGGTTCGGCGGCGTGGAGGGGGAGTGGCGGGACGGGGCGTCCTACCCGGCGGTCGACTCCGAGGGGGACGCCGGGGGCTGCGCGGACGCCCCGTCCGGATGCGCGCCGATGCCGTACCTGTCGATCGGCAGCGAGATCACCGTGCGCAACGAGTGCGGGGGGCGGGCGGCGGCGGTCCCGGTGATCGAGTGCGGCTGCACGGCGGCCCGGTTCTGCGACCGGTGCGTGGAGTGCGACGCGTCGCCGCGGGGGCGGATCGTCGAGCTGACCCCGGCCGCCTTCGCCGGGCTCGGCGGCGACCTGGCGGCCGGCTGCTTCAACGCGACCGTCCGGCCGGGCGCGCCGGGGGGGATGGAGGGGCCATGGTGACGGCGATCCAGAACACGCAGGTCCTGCTGCTGGCGTCGGTGCTGCTGGTGGCGTGCCTGGCGAAGCTGACGATCCGGGAGCGGGCGGCGGGCGCGCCCGACCACGTCCACGGCGTCCCGGTGCCGGCCAGGCTCGCGCGGCTGTCGGCGCTGCGCCGCAGCCGCGGCATGACGGTCGGGCTCGGCATCGGCGAGGGCCTGCTCGGCCTCGCGCTGCTGGTGACCTCGCACCTGTCGGTGCGGCTGGCCACGACCGTGGCGTTCGCCGCCGCGACCTGGGTGGTCGGGGAGCTGCGGGTGCACCGGCCCGACGCGGGGTGCGGCTGTTTCGGCGCGCTCAGCGCCAAGAAGGTGGACCGGCGCAGCGTGCTGCGGGCGATGCTGTTCACCTGCGCGGCCGTCGTCTCGCTCGGCGCGCCGCACGCGGGCGTGGACGTGCTGCTGGACGTCCCCGCGCAGGTGGGGCTCATGTTCGCGGTCGAGGTCGCGCTGTTCGTGGCGCTGTCCCCCGAGCTGGCGGAGCTGGCCGGGCGGCACCGGCTGCCGCGCGCCGCCGTCCCGTGCGAGCGGCGCCGCAGCCCGATGCCGGAGACGTACGCGAGGCTGTACGAGAGCCCGGCGTGGGCCGAGCACGAGAACGCGATCAGGAGCGCCGTGCCGCTGGACGTGTGGCGGGAGGGCTGCTGGCGGTTCGTGGCCTTCCCCGGACGCCTGAGCGAGCGCGACGTGGAGATCGTGTTCGCGGTGTCGACGTCGGAGCGGGACCGGGCCGTCCGGTCGGCGGTGGTGGCGCCCGCCGATTGCGCCGGATAGCCGCCGGGACGGCCCCTGGGCCGCCGGGACGCCGTCAGAACTGCTGGGCGCCCCCGCGCGAGCGCCGGTAGAGGAGGCGCCGGGTGCGGGCGTGCAGCGCCGCGCGCAGCCGGACCATGTACCGGTTCTCCGACCCGATCTCCGGCGGGCGGCCGCCCTGGTCCTGGCGCATCGCCGACTCGTCGTAGCCGAGGATCGAGGCCGCTATGTCGTCCTCCCCCGAGAGTTCCTCGTCGGTCTCGTGTCCGTCGGGCCGGCGTCGCACTTCCATGTCTTCCCCTGGCATCGCCCAGATGCCCGCCGCGGGTCGCCAGTGATCTCCTACCCCGCTGACCTGGCACGACAACATGCGGGCGGGGCCGGTCGACCAGCCCCGCCCGCATCGTCGGGGCGGCGCCCGATCGCCTCTCTGCAACTCTCTAGCGCTCTATAAGGAGAGATCTAGAAAGGGTTAGAGAAAGACAGAGGGAGGACGAGCGAAATCTACGGCTCTCTACCTCTGTCGATAGAGAGCCGGATATTCGTCCGGCAAGCCGGCTCGATGCGGCCTTCTACCGCTCTCTAGCGTCAGCACTAGAGAGCCGGATAGGCGGATAGGTCAGGCGGGCTGGGAGCGGAGGAACTTGCCGAAATGCGGGACGGTGAACGCGACCATGCCGCGTTCGGCGCTGTAGATGAGGCCCTTCTTGATGAGCCCGTCGCGCGCGGGCGACAGGCTGGACGGTTTGCGGCCCAGCTCGTCGGCGACCGACGCGGTGGGCACCGGGTCGTCGCCGAGCATGGCCATGGCGCGCATGTAGTCGCGCTCGGCGGGGGTGGCGCGCTCGTAGCGGCTGCCGAAGAAGCCGACGGCGAGCTCGCTCTCCGCCTCGGGCGCGGCGACCTTGATGTCGTCGACGGTGATGGGGCTGTCGGGGGCGACGTCCCAGACGACCTTGGCGTACGCCTGGACGAAGTAGGGGTAGCCGTCGGCCGCGCCGTACAGCGCGTCGAGGGCCTCCGGGGTGAAGGTGACGTCCTCGCGCTCGGCGGGGGCCAGCAGCGCGACGTCGGCCGACTCGCGGTCGAGCCGGTCGATGCGGGCGTACCGGAAGAGCCGCTCGGAGTAGGACTTGCTCGCCGACAGGACGGCCGGCAGGTGCGGCAGGCCCGCGCCCACCACGATCAGCGGTCCGCCGACCTGCGACAGCTCGTGGCACGCGGCGCACAGCGCGGACACGTCGTCGGCGGGGATGTCCTGCATCTCGTCGACGAACAGGGCGATGCCGACGCCGACGTCGGTCGCGACGGAGGCGGCGTCCACGAACAGCTCGGTGAGGTCGATCTCCAGGTCGCCGGAGTCGGCGCGGCCGCGCGCGGCGGGCACGTCGATGCCGGGCTGCCAGCGGTGCGCCCGGGCCTTGGCCTTGCCGGACGGCTCGGGGCCCGCCTGCGCGAACGCCTTGAGCACGCCGAGGAACTCCTCGATGCGGTCGGGCGCGCGGTGCCGGGGCGCCAGCTCCCGGACGGCCCGGTGCAGCGCGGACGCCACCGGGCGGCGGATCGACTGGTCGGGCCGGGCCTCGATCTTCCCCGTCCCCCACAGCCGCTGGATCGCCTGCGACCGGAAGGCGTTGAGCAGCACGGTCTTGCCCACCCCGCGCAGCCCGGTGACGATCATGCTGCGCTCGGGGCGGCCGCGGGCCACGCGTTCGAGCACCACCTCGAACTGCCGGAGCTCGCGGTCGCGGCCGGCCAGCTCGGGCGGGCGCTGCCCGGCGCCGGGGGCATAGGGATTCCGCACGGGGTCCACGCTCTCGGACTCTATGAGGCGATATAGCTGCGGCCGTAGATTTGCGTAGAGAACGCCGCGGCGTGTCGCGTGGTCACGCCGCCGCCCGCAGCGCGCGGAGCCGTCGGGCCCCCGTGTGGCCATGGTCGCCACCATGTCGCCTCCCGGGCGAGCGCGATCGAACAGGGCGGTCGAACTTCTGTTCGACCATTCGAACACAGTAGCGCATGCCGTCGCCCCCGTCCCGTGGAACGCGGGGACACGGAACGCGGGACGGGGGCGACGGAAGCCGGACCCCGGCCGCGGGCACCACCCCCGCGGCCGGGGAGCTCGGAGGCCGGACCGGAGTCAGGCCAGGGAATCGTCCGCCTCGGACCGGTGGGGCACCTTCTCGGCGGGGACGGTGCCCATCCGCCCGGCCTGGAAGTCCTCGAACGCCTGGACGATCTCGTCGCGGGTGTTCATCACGAACGGACCGTACCGGGCGATCGGCTCCCGGATCGGCAGACCGCCGAGGACGAGGATCTCCCACCCTTCGGCGGCGGCGTTCGGCTGGGCGTCGGCGGCGCGGACGACGAGTCCGTCCCCGTCGCCCTTGTGGTGCGAGCCGGCGAAGACCGCGAGCTGCCCCTCGTCCAGCGCGACCTCCTCGACGCCGGCCGTCCCGCGCCCCGACAGGACGTACACCAGTGCGTTGAAGTCGCGCGGCCACGGCAGCGCCAGGCGCGCGCCGGGCGCCACGGTCGCGTGCAGGTAGTTGATCGGCGTGTAGGTGGTGCCGGGGCCGTCGTACCCGGCGAGCGACCCGGCGATGACGCGCACCAGGGACGAGCCGTCGTCCGCGGCGAGCAGCTTGACGTCGCGGGCCTCGATGTCCTGGTAGCGCGGCGGCACCCACTTCTGCGCGCGCGGCAGGTTGACCCAGAGCTGGACGCCGTGGAACAGGCCGCCCTTGGCGACCAGCTCGGGCGGCGGCTGCTCGATGTGCTGGATGCCGGACGCGGCCGTCATCCACTGCGTGGCGCCGTCGGAGATCAGGCCGCCGCCACCGGTGGTGTCCTGGTGCTGGAACGCTCCGTCGATGATGTAGGTGACGGTCTCGAACCCCCGGTGGGGGTGCCACGGGGTTCCCTTCGCCTCACCCGGCGCGTACTCGACGGCGCCCATGTGGTCGAGGAGGAGGAACGGGTCGGCCAGGGACAGGTCGATGCCCGGGAACGGGCGCCTGACCTGGAAGCCCTCGCCCTCCAGGTGGCGCTTGGCGGTCACGACCTTCGCGACGCGGCGCCAGTCGGTGCCCTCCTGGGGCAGCAGCGGCAGGCGGGGCAGGGTCAGCGGGTCGGCCATCACGGCAGGCATCGGGTTCTCCCTCGTCCGGGTGTCCGTCCGCGATCGGGCGGCGCATGGTCCCTGCAACGTAGTTGATGCTTCAACTATTTCCTCGGACGGGGGCGCCCGTCCTGTTAGGCTGAAAATAGCGAGAGTTAGTTGAATCTTCAATGTGTGAGCTATAATCGGGACATGACCGAACCTCGCTGGCTCGACGCCGCCCAGCAGCGCGACTGGCGGGCATACGTGGACGGCAGCGTCCGGCTCGCCGAGGTCATGGACCGCGATCTCAAGACCAAGCACGGGCTGTCGAACTCCGAGTACGAGATCCTCGTCCGGCTGTCGGAGGCGCCCGACCGGCGGCTGCGGATGGCGGAGCTGGCCGACAACGCCAGCCAGTCGCGCAGCCGGCTCTCCCACACCTGCTCCCGCCTGGAGACCAAGGGCCTGGTCAAGCGGGACAGCTGCCCGAACGACAAGCGCGGCGTCTACGCCCACCTGACCGACGAGGGCTTCGCCGCGCTGGACCGCGCCGCGCGCGACCACGTCGAGGTCGTCCGGACGTTCTTCGTCGACGTGGTCGAGCCCCAGGACCTGGAGGCCATCGGGCGCGCGTTCAGCGTCGTCCTCAAGCGGCTCGGCGGCGCGTCCTAGAGCGGGGCGGTCACCCCGGTCAGGAACCCGACGGACAGCAGGGTCAGCAGGCCCCAGGCGAGCATCATCCCGATGCCGAACGTCCGCCACCGCCCGCCGACCCTCCAGACGAGCAGGCCGCCGAGCCCGAACGCCAGCACCAGCAGCGTCACGAACTGCGGCATCAGGCTGGGCCGGCGGCTCATCATCAGCGGCGGATACATCATCACGGCGTCGACGAACACGAATGCCGCCATGCCCGCCGCCAGCGCCTTGACGTCCCGGACGAGGAACGCCCGCGCGCGCTCCGCGGCGACCTGCGCCCTCTCCGTCTGCAGCAGGGGGTGCGCACGCGCAGCCTGCTCGACCTCCACGCTGTGCGCGACCGCGAAGATCTCGTCTTCGAGGCTTGGGAGGTCCCTCTCCTGAGGTTCCGCCATCCCGGCTCCCTGGGGCCGGCGCCCGCCGGGCGACATGCCCGGCGGAAGGTTGAGGATCACGGCCCGTCCGTCCCGGCCCTTTCCGGCGAGCGCGCCTTCAAACGCACCGTAGCGAATACCCGGCCCGGCGTGCGCACCCCATGACCTGCGTATGCTGCAAAGATGCCAGCTAGGAGGGCCATAGGAACCGCGACTTTCCTCGCCACGCTGCTCACCGTGCCGCTCGCCGCGGCCGGATGTGGCCGCGGCGGCGGCGACACGGGCGAGTCGGCGCCACCGGCGACCCCGCCGACGGCGTCCGCTCCGGGCTCCCCGTCGCCGTCCCCGACCCGCCAGGGCTTCCAGTCCACGATCAAGAAGGTGACGGCCGGCGACCTCAAGTACTCGTGGCGGCGCGGCTGCCCCGTGTCGCCCTCCGGGCTCCGGATGATCGAGATGACCTACTGGGGGAAGGACGACGAGCCGCACACCGGCGGGCGGCTCGTCGTCAACGCGAAGGCGGCCGGCGACCTGGTGAAGGTGTTCAGGAAGCTGTACGCAATGCGGTACCCCATCGAGCGCATGGAGCCGGTCGACAAGTACAAGGGCAGCGACTTCGACTCGATCGAGGCGAACAACACCTCGGCGTTCAACTGCCGCCAGGCGACCGGGTCGAGTTCGTTCTCCAACCACGCCTACGGTCTCGCGGTCGACATCAACCCGTGCCAGAACCCGTACGTCTACGCGGACGGGCGGGTCGCGCACAAGGACTGCGTCAAGTACAAGAACCGCAAGAACGACGACCCGGGCGTCATCCACGCCGGCGACAAGGTCGTCAAGGCGTTCGCCTCGATCGGCTGGAGCTGGGGCGGCACCTGGAGCGGCGCCCGCGACTACCAGCACTTCTCCAGCTCGGGCCGCTGAGCGTCACATCATCATCAGGGCGATCACGAGGATCGCGACGACGGCCACCACGGCGACGATGCCGACGATCAGGCCGATGTTCGGGCCGGACTTCTCCGGCTGCCCCTGGCTGGCGAAGTTCTGGAACTGGTGCGTCGTGCCTGCAGGATCCTGCGGTGTCTGCGACATGCCGAAGAGGGTAACGAACCCTTCCGCCCGAGTCGGACGATTTCACCACGAGAGCATCCCGAGTCGCAGCGGGGGTTCCCGGCCTGTGAGCGGAGAGTGTGGGATTCGAACCCACGAGGACTGTCCCCAGCCCTGGGCGCTTTCAAGGCGCCTGCACTAGTCCACTATGCGAACTCTCCAGGTGACCGCCTCGCGGCGGTCATCGCCCACGATAGCGGGCGGGGGCGGTTGCGTTCGACCGCATATGGCGACCGCGCTCAGGGGACGCGGTAGCCGGGGATGGACGGCCAGCGCACCGTGAGCACCACCGACTCCTCCTCGGCCTCCCACGAGTGGTCGACGCCGCGTCCCCACACGACGTAGTCGCCCTGCTCGGCGAGGACGACGTCGCGGCCGGGGAACTCCAGCCGGAAGCGGCCGCTGATCAGCACGAGCAGGGCGGTGCGCTTCTCGCCGTCCGTCCACGCGGCGCGGCGCTCGCCCTTGGGGTGCACGCCCCACTTGATCTCGACCTCGGCGCTGTGCCGCAGGTCGCCGGGCGCCTTGAAGTGCCCGAGCAGCCACCCGCGGTCGGCGGCCGCGTCCGGCGCCGCCTTCCCCACGTACACACCGTCGTCGTCCGTCACAGATGGCAACGGTAGTCCAGGTCAGAGCTGCGGGCGCTGGAAGGCGAAGCCGTCGCCCACCACGGCGGCGAGCGTCAGGTAGGCCTCGCGGGTCCCGGGGGCGAGCTGCTCCAGCTCGACCTCGGCGCCCTCCTCCAGGTGGTCGTCGTAGGGGATGCGGACGACGGCGCGGCAGCGGCTCTCGAAGTGGGCCTGGAGCTTGTCCAGGTCGACCTGGCTGCGGGTGCGGTTGCGGACCATCGACAGGACGACGACGCCGTTGCGGACCAGGTGGCCGTGGTCGTGCGCCTCCAGCCAGTCGAGGGTGGCGCTCGCGGACCGGGCGCCGTCCACCGAAGGGGAGCTGACCAGGACGAGCTGGTCGGCCAGGCTCAGCACGCCCGCCATCGCCGAGTGCAGCAGCCCGGTGCCGCAGTCGGTGATGCAGACCGAGTAGTACTGCTCCAGGACGACGGCGACGGCCGCGTAGTCCTCGGCGCTGAACGCCTCGCTGACCGCCGGGTCGCGGTCGGACGCGAGGATCTCCAGGCGCGCCTCGTTCTGCGAGGTGAACGCGCGGACGTCGGCGTACCGGTGGATCTGGTCGCGGTTGTTGAGCAGGTCGCGGACGGTCGCGGCGGTCTCCAGCCTGACCTTGTCCGACAGCGTCCCGCGGTCGGGGTTCGCGTCCACCGCGATGACGCGGTCGCCGCGCAGCGACCCCAGCATCGAGCCGAGGCCGGTGGTCGTGGTCGTCTTGCCGACGCCGCCCTTCAGCGACATGACGGCCACCCGGTGGTGGCCGCCCGCCACGGCGGTGCGCGCCCGCCCGATCAGGTCCTTGCGGCGCAGGTCGCCCTGCGACTCGCCCGGGTGGATGCTGCCCGCGGTCGCCTTGTAGACCGCGCGCCGCCAGCCGGACGAGGGCGCGATGCGGCGCTCGCCGAGCAGGTTCTCGGAGCTGAGGCTGTCGGCGCTCTGCGGCTGCTGCTGGGCGGGGTGGCCCGGCCCCGTCATCTGTCCGGGCGCCTGCGGGTACTGCCCCTCCCCCTGCGGGGGCCCGGCCGGATACCCGTAGCCCTGCGGCGGGTACGGCTGCCCGGTGGCCGGGTCGACGGGAGGCCCGTAGGGCCGGCCGGTGTTCGGGTCGACGGGCGGGTACGGCTGCCCGGCGTTCGGGTCGGGCGCGTAGGGCTGGCCGGTGGCGGGATCCATCGGGGGATACGGCTGGCCCGGCGCGGGCGGGCCCGGCGGGAACGGCTGACCAGCGGCGTTGGGGTCCATCGGCGGGTACGGCTGCCCGGCGTTCGGGTCAGGCGCGAACGGCTGCCCCGCGTTCGGGTCGACCTGCGGGAACTGCTGACCCGCGGCATTCGGGTCCATCGGCGGGTACGGCTGACCCGCGGCGTTGGGGTCCATCGGCGGGTACGGCTGCCCGGCGTTCGGGTCAGGCGCGAACGGCTGCCCGGCGTTCGGGTCCATCGGCGGGAACTGCTGGCCGCCCGCGTTGGGGTCAGGCAGGAACGGCTGACCAGCGGCGGTGGGGTCCACCTGGGGGAAGGGGAAGGACTGCCCGCCGACGTTGGGGTCAGGCGCGAACGAGTGCCCCGCGTTCGGGTCGACCGGCGGGTACGGCTGACCGCCCGCGTTCGGGTCAGGTGCGAACGGCTGCCCGGCGTTCGGGTCCGTCGGGGGGAACTGCTGGCCTTCCGCGTTCGGGCCGAACAGGATGGGGTCCTGCATGCTCGGGTCAGGCGGGTAGGGCTGGCCGGGAGCGGGCGGGCCCGGCTGGAACGGCTGACCGGTGCTCGGGTCGACGGGCGGGAACTGCTGCCCCTCCGCACTCGGCTCGGGGGCGAGGGGGAGGCCCGTGGCCGGGTCGAGGGGGACGTACGGGCGGCCCGAGTCGTCGGTGTCCTGCGGGTAGGGCTGGCCCGTGGCGGGGTCGACGGGCTGGTACGCCTGGCCGGGCGCGTCCTGGCGGCCGAACTGGTCGGCCGGGTACGGCGGCAGCTGGTCGAGGGGCGGGGCCGCGTTGCCGTTGGTGTCGTAAGGGGACGGCTGGGACTGGTAGCCGCCCGTCGCGTACGGGGGCGGGAGCATTCCGCCGTCGAAGGGCTGCGGCATAGGGCCGCCCTCGTAGGGCGCCGGCTGCGGCGGGCCGAAGTTCTCGGGGGACTCCTGGAAGGCGGGGGGCGCCGCGAGCCAGGGCTCGTCGTTCAGGGCGGCGGGCTCGGCGGGGGCGGGCTGCGCGTCCTGCTCCTCGGGCTCCTGGGCGGGGGGCGGCGCGCCCTCGGGGGCGGGGGACGGGCCCGCCGCGTCGCCGCTCATCGCGTCCAGAGAGGCCAGTCGCTCCTCCAGGGAGCGCCCGTCGTGCTCGTTCCTCGCCACCGTTTTCCCCCTCGGGCACGCCTCTGATGATCCACACGGTGCAGGCGGGCAAAAAGACCCCCACGCAGGATACCGGTGCGTCAATACCGGGCATCCCGCGCGTAGATCGGCCTTGCCGGGGCCGGGCCCGGGGGCCGGGGGCGTCTTGGACCCGCCCGGTAGCGTGACCGGTATGCATGCGATCGTGATTCGCGAACCGGGCGAAGCCGACGTCCTCGAATGGACTCCGGTGCCGGATCCGGCGCCGGGACCGGGCGAGGTGCTGATCGACGTGGCGGCGAGCGCCGTCAACCGCGCCGACGTCATGCAGCGCCTGGGCTTCTATCCCCCGCCGGACGACGCTCCCCCGTACCCGGGCCTTGAGGTGTCCGGACGGATCGCCGGGCTGGGCGAGGGCGTGACCGGGCCGAAGGTCGGCGACGAGGTGTGCGCGCTGCTCAGCGGCGGCGGCTACGCCGAACGGGTCGCCGTCCCCGCCTCGCAGGTGCTGCCCGTGCCGCGCGGCGTGGACGTCGTGGAGGCGGCCGGGCTCCCGGAGGTCGCCTGCACGGTGTGGTCGAACGTGTTCATGCTGGCCGGGCTGCGCGAGGGCGAGACGCTGCTCGTCCACGGCGGCGGCAGCGGCATCGGGACGTTCGCCATCCAGCTCGCCAAGGCGCGCGGGGCGCGCGTGGTGACGACGGTCGGCAGCCCGGAGAAGGCGGAACGGTGCCGGGAGCTCGGCGCGGACGTCACCGTGAACTACCGCGAGGACGACTTCGTCGAGAGCGGCCCCTACGACGTGATCCTCGATCTCATCGGCGCCAAGTACCTCGGCCGCAACGTGGAGGCCCTCGCCACCGGCGGGCGGCTCATGGTGATCGGGCTCCAGGGCGGCGCGAAGGCGGAGCTGGACATCGGCATGCTGCTGCGCAAGCGGGCGCTGGTGCACGCCACGACTTTGCGGGCCCGTCCGTTGGACGAGAAGGCGGAGATCGTGGCCGGCGTCCGGGAGCATGTGTGGCCGCTCCTGGAGTCGGGACGGATCCGGACGGTCGTCGACCGGCGGATCCCCATGGCCGAAGCGTCGCGCGCGCACGAACTGATGGAAGAGAGCGGTCACGTCGGCAAGATCCTGCTGACCGTGTGAGGATGTGGAGTTTATGAGCGAGGCTTCGAAGAGGCAGTCGGAAGAGCCCCAGGTGCTCGTCCTGGGCCCGGGCGGCATCACCGTCGAGGGCGGCGGCGAGGGCGAGTCCGAGGGCAAGTCGGTGACCGAGATGGTCGAGCAGCCGGCGAAGGTCATGCGGATCGGCGGGATGATCCGCCAGCTGCTGGAGGAGGTCAAGGCCGCCCCGCTGGACGAGGCGAGCCGCGCCCGGCTGCGGGAGATCCACCAGTCGTCCATCAAGGAGCTGGAGGACGGTCTCGCGCCCGAGCTGGTCGCGGAGCTGGAGCGGCTGTCGCTGCCGTTCACCGAGGGCACGGTGCCGAGCGACGCGGAGCTGCGGATCGCGCAGGCGCAGCTCGTCGGCTGGCTGGAGGGCCTGTTCCACGGCATCCAGACGACGCTGTTCGCCCAGCAGATGGCGGCGCGGGCGCAGCTGGAGCAGATGCGGCGCGCCCTGCCCGCGGGAATGATGCCCCCCGGCGTCGAGGAGGAGCCGAAGCCCGGTCCGCGCTCGTCCGGCCCCTACCTGTAGGACGCACGACTCCGGCCGCACCCCGCAGCGGGTGCGGCCGCGCTATGGGAAGAGCCGCTCCAGGACCTCGGCCACGCCGTCGTCGTCGTTGCGGGACGTCTTGTGCGCCACGGCGGCCAGCACGAGCGGGTGCGCGTTCGCGACCCCGTAGGACGTGCCCGCCCAGGTCAGCATCGGCAGGTCGTTGGGCATGTCGCCGAACGCGGTGACGTCCCGCGCGGTGATGCCGTGCTCGGTGCACAGGGCCGCCAGGGCGCTGGCCTTGGTGACGCCGAGCGCGCTCATCTCCAGCAGCCCCCGCCCGGAGGAGTGCGTCACGGTCACGAGGTCGCCGACGGCCCGCACCGCCTTCGCCGAGAGCGCGTCGGGGTCGGCGGCCGGGTGGAAGGCGAGCAGCTTGGTCCCGCCCCTGCTGACCAGCTCGGCGTCGTCGACGGGACGGCCGCCGAGCGCCGCCGCGTCCCACCGGCCGAGGTCGTAGCTGGCCTCGAACACGAACCCGGTCGGGTACTCCACCGCGAAGCGCAGCTCGGGCACGACGCCGCGCAGCCGCCCGATCACCTCGGCGAGCACGTCCGGCGCGATCTCGTTGGCCTGCAGGACGGTCTCGGTGTGCAGGTCGTAGAGGACGGCGCCGTTGGCGCAGATCGCGACGCCGCGGTGGTCGACGGCCGCGGCGATCTCCGTCATCCAGCGCGGCGGCCGCCCGGTGACCATGACGAGCATCGCCCCGGCCCGCTCGACCCGGGCGAGGGCGGCGACGGTCCGGGCGGAGATCGTGCCGTCGGAGCGCACGATCGTGCCGTCGAGGTCGGTGGCGATCACACGCGGCGAGGACTCAGTCATGTCACCTTCCTGGGCAGATGGGACACACCCTAGGCCAGGGCCCTGACACGCCCTGCTCCCGGCATCGCCCCAAGGCCTGCGGAGACGCGAACGGGGCCCGTCCCGGTCAGGACGGGCCCCGCTCCACGCGCGTTCAGCGCTTGACCGGCTCCAGGACCTCCAGGCCCAGGAACTTCTGCAGCGCCTTCGGAACTCGCACCGAACCGTCGGCCTGCTGGTGGTTCTCCAGGATCGCGACCATCCAGCGCGTCGTCGCCAGCGTCCCGTTCAGGGTCGCCACCGGCTGGTTCTTGCCGTCGGCGTCGCGGTGCCGCACCGCCAGGCGCCGCGCCTGGAACTCGGTGCAGTTCGACGTCGAGGTGACCTCGCGGTAGGTGTTCTGCGTCGGCACCCACGCCTCGCAGTCGTACTTGCGGGCGGCGCTTGCGCCGAGGTCGCCCGCCGCGACGTCGATCACCCGGTACGGGATCTCGACCTTGCCGAGCATCTCCTTCTCCCACTCCAGCAGCCGCAGGTGCTCGGCGTGGGAGTCGGCCGGGTCGCAGTAGGAGAACATCTCCACCTTGTCGAACTGGTGGACGCGGATGATGCCGCGCGTGTCCTTGCCGTAGGAGCCGGCCTCGCGGCGGAAGCAGGACGACCAGGCCACGTACCGGCGCGGCAGCTCGTCGACGATCTCGTTCATGTGGAACGCGGCGAGCGGCACCTCCGACGTGCCGACCAGGTACAGCTCGTCCTGCGGGAGCTGGTAGACCTCGGCGGCGTGCGCGCCGAGGAACCCGGTGCCCTCCATCGCCTCCGGCTTCACCAGGACCGGCGGGTACATCGGCACGAACCCGCTCGCGACGGCCTGCTCCATGGCGAGGTTCAGCAGCGCGTACTGGAGCCGCGCGCCCACGCCCGTCAGGTAGTAGAACCGCGCGCCCGACACCTTCGCGCCGCGCTCCATGTCGATGGCGCCGAGGCTCTCGCCGAGCTCCAGGTGGTCCTTCGGCTCGAAGTCGAACGCGGTCGGCTCGCCGACGTGCTCCAGGACGACGTAGTCCTGCTCGCCGCCGGGCGGGGCGCCCTCCTCGATGAGGTTCGGGACGCCCTTGAGCAGCGCGTCGAGCTCCTCGCCGAGGCGGTCGGCCTCGGCCTCGCGCTCCTTCACCTGCTGCGCCAGCTCCTTGGCGCGGGCCAGCAGCGCCTGCCGCTCGTCGCCCTGCGCCTTGGACACCGACTTGCCGAAACTCTTCTGCTCCGCCCTGAGCTGCTCGAACGAGGTCAGCGCGGAGCGGCGCCTCCCGTCCAGGTCGAGCAGCCGGTCAACGACGCCGTCATCCTCACCGCGGGCGCGCTGCGAGGCGCGCAGCCGCTCGGGATCCTCTCGAAGAGCTCGCAGGTCAATCACAGACCCGAGGCTACCGGCCCGACGCCCCCGTCCGCGCGCGAGTATCGGCGGTTCGCGTCCGCCGGCCGCCGCCGCCGGGGGAGGCCGCCGACCGCCGCCGCTAGCGGACGCCGCCGGCCAGCAGCGCGTGCGCGGGCAGGGCCACCTTCCCGTCGCCGGCCGCGTAGTCCGCGACGATCTCGTCGTAGGCGGCCTTGACGCGGGCGACGGTCGGCGCGTCCTGCCGTCCGACGACCACGCCGTTCGTGCCGACCCGGGCCAGCGCGCCCGTCTCCCACCACTCCTCGGGGTCGACGACGTGCTCCCAGGTCACCTCCTCGACCGCGACGTCGGCGAACCCGGCCTCGGCGACGAGCCGACCGAACGCCGCCGGCTCGCCGTACTCCAGGAACGGCGGCTCGGGGATGTCGTCCGGCCACGGCACGCCCGCCGCCTCGATCGCCTCACGGACGACCGCGAGGGCCCCGCTGCCCGGCATCATCCAGCAGGTCATCGCCAGGCGCCCGCCCTCGCGCAGGACGCGCCGCAGCCGGGCCAGCGCCACGTCGGGGGCGCCCACGTGGTTGATGACGAAGTTGCCCGCGACCGCGTCGAACGCCGCGTCCTCGAACGGGACCTCGGGCAGGACGGCGACCCGCACGTCCAGCCCGGGGACGTTCCGGCGCGCCGTCTCCGCCATGCCCGGCTCGGCGTCCATGGCCGACACCAGCGCGCCGCGCCGCGCCGCCTCCCGCGAGACGAACCCGGGCCCCGTGCCGACGTCGAGCAGCCGCGTCCCGCCGGTCACCCCGGCCACGTCCAGCAGCGGCTCGATCATGTACCGGGTGACGTGGGCGAATCCCCGCTCGTACGCGGGGGCCCGCCCGGCCCACAGCTCCCGCTCGTAAAGGTCGAAGTCCTTCGCCACGCCCCGCAGCCTACGTCAGCGGACGTCCACGGTGTCGGCCGGCGAGGTCGAGCCGATGTACCCGGAGGACTCCTTGTAGACCGCCTTCCAGGTGCCGTCCGCGGACGCCTTGAACTTCTTGGAGAACCAGCCGTAGACGTTGGTCTTCGTCGCCGCCATCCGGACCCACTTCGCGGTGCCGGCACGCCGGAAGTACACGTACACGGGCGCGTTCGGGGCCGGGCCCGCCAGGTCCCGGAACCGGAAGAGCTGCCCCTTGACCGTGAGGGTCCCGCCCTTCCTCACCGGCTCGGGCGAGGCGTTGAAGACGTACCACTCCGTCCGGTACTTGACGTCGACGAAGTCGACGGAGCTGACGGCCGGCATGGTCAGGAGGCTGCCCGGGTAGCGGACGCGCCAGTACGCGTCCTTCGTCACCAGCTTGGGATCGTTGAAAGTGAAGTACACGGGCCGCGCCAGGGTCTGGCTCGCCCAGGCCTTCCACTTCTTGCCGTCCAGGGAGTACTCCAGGTACACCGGCAGGTCCGTGGCGCCGGTGTCGCCGGGCCGGACGTACAGTCGCCCGTCCGCGACGATCGGTTCGCGGTAGGCGTGCGGCTCGGGAATGGCGTTGAAGCCGTCGATCTCGGAGTAGTTCTGGATCTTCAGCGTCCCGAGGTCGACCTGGCTGCCGGTGAGGGACTCGTTCCCCTCGAAGCGCGCCGTCACGGTGCCCGACTTCCCGACCTGCCGCCCGACGGTGAAGGCGGCGCGGAAGGTGCCGTCCGCGAGCGTCCGGGTCGTCTTGATGCTTCCGGCCTCAAGGAGGTCGGGCGGCACATCGAGCTGGATCTCCAGCCCCTCCACGGGCTCGGGACGCGTGCCCTGCCGGAGGACTCTGCCGCGCACGGTCATCACCGAGCCCGGACTCACGGGCGATTCCGGCCGCATCTGACCGGTGATGACCGTGGCCTGCTTGTCGACGGTGAGGGAGGCGGCCCGGGTCGTGACATCGGTCGCGCCGGCGTGGGCGGCGCCGGGCACGAGGAAGAGGGACGAGGTGAGGGCGGTGGTGGCGAGCAGTGCGGATGAGCGACGCAAGGCGAAACCTCTCCACTGAATACTGGTATGGAGTTGACGTCCGACGCTGACGGGCGGTTGACAGCCGGTGATCACGCTTCCCTCACGTCAGCGCACGTCCACGTAGTCGGCCGGCTGGTTGGAGCGCATGTACGTGGAGCCGCCCTTGTAGACCGCCGTCCAGTAACCGTCCTTGGACGCCTTGAACTTCTTGCCGAACCAGCCGTTGCTCGCCGTCCTCACCACCGCGACGCCGGTCCAGGTGGACGACCCCTTGGCCTTGAAGTAGATGGAGACCGGCGCCCCCGGGCCCGGCTTCCCCGCGGGCATGTAGCGGTACAGCAGGCCCTTGACGGTGATCGCCGCGCCCTTCCTCACCGGCTCCGGCGAGGCGTTGAACTGGTGGATGTACGTCCGGTACCGCACGTCGACGTAGTCGGCGCCGCTGACGGAGGGCACCACGAGGTAGCCGTCGTCGTCGGGGACCCTGGCTCGCCAGTAGCCGTCACGCTCGGCTTTCACGTCGACGGCGAACCGGCCGTCACCGCCCGGCGACTGCGCGGTCTTGTCCTTCCAGGCCTTCCCGTCGGTCGAGAACTGGAGCCGCACGGTGGCGCCGCCCGCGGGTCTCTTCGTCCCGTCGGCCATCGTGAACATCACGGTGCCGGACGCCCGCATGGTGCCGCCCAGCCCTACCGGCTCGGGCGTCGCGTTGAAACCGCTGATGGAGGTCCGGTGCGTGACCTGGCGGACGTCGGTGTGGGCATACGCCGTCTCGTAGCTGTTGTAGTCGTCCGGCAGGTTGACCGGATCGTTCGCGAAATCGATCGCCCAGGCGCCGTTCTCGACCACCAGGACCCGGACGCTGTAGTAACCGTCGGCGTCGGTGACCGGAGCGGCGATCGTGTTCCAGTCCGGGCTCGACGACCGGTTGAACCGGAGATCGAGCCGTTTGCCCGCGAGCGGGCCCCATGTGCCGTCGAGGTCCTGACTTTCGAGCCGGCCCGTCACGGGAACCCGTTCACCGACGAGCAGGCGGTCCGGGACGTTCATCGTCAACCGGGTCTTGAGCCGCTGCTCGGCGATCAGCGGCGAGCCCGTCGGCGCCGGTGCGCGGTCACCGGGCACCCGCAGGGGTGCCGCCGCGTGTGCGGGGGCCGCGGTGACGGGGGAAGCCACGGCAAGGGCCGCGACGAGGGCGAGCATTCGGCGCACGGAACGACCTCTCCACTGTTCACTGGTGTGAAGAGGACGCCCAAGATCGACAACCGGTTGCCGCCGGGACGCGCCGTGATGATCTCGGTTGCGTCACGGCGGGGAGGCGGCGGGCGCTACTGGTGCGCGTCCGCCCACGCCTGGTCGAGGACCTGCGCGAACGTCTCGGCGGGCTGGGCGCCCGAGACGCCGTAGCGGCGGTCGATGACGAAGAAGGGCACGCCGGTCGCGCCGATGTCCCGCGCCGCGCGCTGCTCGGCGTCCACCTCCGAGGCGAACGCGCCGGACGCGAGCACGTCGCGCGCCTCGGCGGCGTCCAGGCCCGCCTCCGCCACCACGTCCACGAGGGTGTCCCGGTCGAACACCGGGCGCTCGTCGGTGAAGTAGGCCTTGAACAGGGCCTCCACGACCGCGCCCTGCACGCCGCGCTGACCCGCGAGGTAGACGAGCCGGTGCGCGTCGGCGGTGTTGCCCGCCTGGCGGCCTTCGAGGTGGTACTCCAGGCCGGCCGCGGCGGCGCGCTGCTCCATCTCCCGGTTCTTCTCGACGGCCTCGTCGCGCGTCATGCCGTACTTCTCGGCCAGCATGTCGGCCACGTCGACCGTCTCGCCCGGCGGGAAGGAGGGGTCGAGCTGGAACGCGCGGTAGACGACCTCGACCTGGTCCCGGTGCTCGAAACCCTCCAGGGCGCGCTCGAAATGCCGCTTGCCGAGATAGCACCAGGGGCACACGACGTCGGCCCAGATCTCAATACGCACGAAGACACCTTTCTCAGGACGGTCTACCGTGCCAACACGTCCCCGGCGCCGTTGATTTCCGGCGCGCGGGCTCAGGCGCGGCCGGTGCGGATGCCGGTGATCCAGGCGGCGGCCTCGGTGAAGTCGGCGTCGTGGGTGCCGCGGCGGATCTCGGGACGGACCTGGTCGGCGCGGGTGTAGGAGCCGACGAAGCGGACGTCGGCGCAGACGCGGCGCAGCCCCATCATGGCCTCGCCGACGCGGGCGTCGGCGACATGGCCCTCGAAGTCCATCCAGAACAGGTAGGAGCCGAGGCCCGCGCCGGTCGGGCGGGACTGGATCAGCGTGAGGTTGATGCCGCGGACCGAGAACTCGGTGAGGATCTCCAGCAGGGCGCCCGGGTGGTCCTCGCCGATGAACGCGACGATGGTCGTCCTGTCCATGCCGGTGGGTGCCGGCGGGGGGCACGGGCGGCTCAGGACGACGAAGCGGGTGACGGCGTCGGCGATGTCGTGGATGTCCTCCGCGAGGACCGACAGGCCGTAGCGGGCGGCGGCGAACGAGCCGGCGAGCGCGGCGTCGTAGTGGCCGTCGGCGACGTGCTGGGCGGCCTCGGCGTTGGAGGTCGCGGCGCGCCACTCGGCGTCCGGGACGTTCTCCTGGAGCCAGCGGCGGCACTGCGGCTGCGCGATCGGGTGGGACGCGACGGTCTTGATGTCGTCCAGCGCTGTGCCGGGACGGACGAGGAGGGCGAACGACACCGGCAGGTGGATCTCGCCGACGATCTGGAGCGGCTCCCCGGTCGCCAGCTCGTCCAGCGTGGTGGGGACCGAACCCTCGACGGAGTTCTCCAGCGCGACGACGGCGGTGTCGACCTCGCCGCGGCGCAGCGCTTCGAGGGCCGCCGGGACGGTGGCGTACGGGATGTGCTCGGCCCCGGCGGCGCCGGGGAGGGTGAGCAGCGCCGCCTCGGTGAAGGTGCCCCGCGGACCCAGGTAGGCGTAGCGCGCTTGCCTGTCGTCTGCGGTCACTGGGGTCCCCCGGGGCGTGTTTCGGCTGTGCGGCAGCGGTCTAGAGGCATGGTGAGAAAGCCGAGTCTACCGCCCGGAGCCCGGGCCCCTCAGGCGCGGCGGGCTCCGCCTCAGGCGCGCGCCGTGGGGGTGCGGGCGCCGTTGCCGAAGTCGGGCAGCGGGTCGTCCATCGAGACGATGGGGCCCTTGCCGAGCCGGGCGGCCCGCAGGGCCTGGTTCTCCTCGGGGGAGAGCGTCTCGACGGCGTGCCCGCCCTGGACGGCCTTGGCGTACGTCCGCGTCTCGGTGCGCCCGTTGATCGAGCTCACCACCACCCCGTCGCCGACCGCGTTGATCAGCGCGAGGGAGAAGGAACGGTGCCCGGACATCTCCTTGAGCGCGTCGTAGTGCACGATCGCGAGATCGCGCAGGGCGCGCTCGTCCACCTCGCCGCTCGCGACCTGGAGCTGGCGCCTCAGCATTTCCCCGCACTCGTCGACGACCTGGTTGACCCGGTTGTGCGCGACCACCGCGATGGAGAGCCCCGCAACCCCGGCGACCAGGCCGGCGACGGCCACTGCGACGAGCATCACGCGCCGAGCGTACCCATGCCGACCTGCCGTTGCGAAGGATCTCGGGGGTGGTTGTCCGGATCGAGCCGTTTCACCAGCCATGTTCCGAGGACCAGGATCGAGGCCAGCGCGGCGAGCCCGAACGAGTCGCGCAGCACCTGGCCCGCGAAAACCGTTACAGGGGAATGATCCGGGCCGATCAGCCCGCGCGCCCACCACGGGACCGGGAACAGGAACAGCAGCCACAGGGCGCACGCGACCAGACATCTTCGCGTGTCACGCCCATCTCCCACCAAAGCCCCCAGTACCGCGATCATCCACACAAGATGATGAATCCACCCCACAGGGGACAGGACGACGGACAGCAGCCCGACGATCGCGACCCCGGCGAGCAGGAGGCTGGAGGCGTCGGCGCCGGTCGCGGCGTCCGCGGCGAGCGTCGCCCGGCGGGCCCACCCGAAGCCGAACCAGGCGACGACCAGCGCCAGGGCCAGCCACACCAGCGTCCGGGCCGGCCCCTCGTCCAGGATGCGGGCCACGATCCCGTGGATCGCCTGGTTGGTGGTGCCGTCGACCGCGCCCGTCCGGTCGCCGCCCTCCAGCAGCGCGCCGAACCAGTACGCGGACGAGTCGGACGGCAGCAGCGCGAACCCGCCCAGCGTGGCGACGACCGCGGTCAGCACGGCGTTGACCAGCGCGTCCCGCCGCCCGGTGACCAGGAAGTAGATCAGGAAGACGCCCGGCACCAGCTTGATCGCCAGGGCGAGGCCGACGAGCATGCCGCGCGGCCAGCGCGCGGTGCGGGCGCAGCAGTCGGCCAGGCACATGGCCAGCAGGAACAGCCCGACCTGCCCGAACCTGACCTGGTCGCGGACGGGGTCGAGCCACGCCGTCGCCGCGACCAGGACGCCCGCGGTGAGCGGCGCCCAGCGCCCCGTCCGGCGGATGAGGTCGCGGAAGGCGTAGCAGACGACGACCACGAGCGACAGGTAGATCAGCACCGTCCACGTCCACTGCGCCGCGCGCCACGGCAGGAGCGTGAACGGGACCGCCAGGGCGGCGGCGATCGGCGGATAGGTGAAGGGGAGCAGCTGCGGCGGCTGCGTGAGGAAGTCGTACAGGGGCGCGCCGCGCAGCACCGCCAGCCCGCCCTCCCGGTAGACCTCCAGGTCGACGAGCCGCTGGTCGGGCTGGTTGCCGAGCCACCGTTGGACGATCGGCGCCGCCGCGACCACGGCGACGGCGATCCCGGCGAGCAGGACGAGAAGGTCGCGGGCGCCCCGCCGGGCGGGGTCGCCGGCCGCCTCACCGGGGGTTTCGCGGGCATCCCGCGCCATCAGACCGTCCACAGCCCGCAGGATATGGCCCCTGCCCGGTGGTAGGGCTCTTGTAACCTGAACGCCATGACGTCCCGGGGAACGAAGATCGCCATGTTCCTCGCGGCCCTCGCGGCGGCGCTCGCGGCGGTCCTCGGGCCCGCGGCGGCGCACGCCTCCCCCTCGGCCCCCGCCGAGCGGGCCGTCACCGGCCGCGTGGTGATCATCGGGGTGCCCGCGCTGATGTGGAGCGACGTCACCCGCGAGAACACGCCCGCGCTGTGGGGGCTGACCGCGCAGGGCTCCGCCGCGGGCCTCAGCGTCCGCACCACCCGCGTCATCACCTGCCCGACCGACGGCTGGCTGACGCTGTCGGCGGGGCAGCGGTCGCGGCTCCCGCACGGCGACTGCGCGCTGCCGTCCACGCCGGTCCTGCCCGGCCAGGCCTCCCCCGCCGGCCCGCCGCCCGCCGGCGGGGCCGTCGCCGCCGGCTGGCCCACGATCAAGAGCGACAACGCCGGCACCAACTACCACGCGCGGATCGGGCTGCTCGGCGACGAGGTCCACCGGGCGGGCGGCTGCACGACGGCCGTCGGGCCCGGCGCGGTGTTCGGCGCCGCCGACGGCGCCGGCCGGGTCGACCGGTACGTCGCCTCGCCCGACAAGGCCACCGCCGCCGACTGGGCGCGCTGCCCCCTCGCCGCGGTCGACGTCGACGACCTCTTCCGCGCCTACATCACCGCGGGCGTCGACCCGCACGGCGACCAGGTCCCGCTGTCGGACGAGGTCCGCGCCGCCGCCGCGAAGGCCGCCGACCGCCGGGTCGCGCAGGTCGTGGCGGGGCTCCCCGAGGGGACGACCGTCCTGGTCGCGGGCCTGTCCGACACCGGCGTCAACCCGCACCTGCGTGTGGCCGTCGCCAAGGGCCCCGCCTACGGGCCCGGCTACATGACCTCCAGCGCCACCCGCCAGGACGGGCTGGTCACGCTGACCGACCTCACCGCGACGACGATGAAGCTGCTCGGGGTGAAGCAGCCCAAGGAGGCCGTCGGGTCCGCGTGGCGGTCGCAGCCGTCCACGTCGTCCACGCACGAGCGGGTCGACGCGCTCATGGACGAGGACGTCGCGGCGCAGGCGATCCGGGCCGTCCAGACGTCGTTCTACTGGGTGCTGTTCGCGGTGCAGCTCGTCCTGTACGGGATCGCGGTGGTCGCGCTGCGGCGCCTCGGCGGCGACCGCCGCTCGCGGGCGCGGATCCTCGGCGGCACCCGGGTGACGGCGCTGCTCGGCGGCGCGGCGCCCGGCGCGTCCTTCCTCGCCGGGCTGCTGCCGTGGTGGCGGGCCGAGCACCCGACGCCCGTCCTGATCTGCACCGTGCTGGGCTTCGCCGGGCTGCTGACGGGCGTGGCGCTCGCCGGGCCGTGGCGCCGCTCCACCGTCGTCCCCGGCCTGGTGATCACGGGGGTGACGGCGCTCGTCCTCGCGCTGGACGTGATGACGGGCTCCTCCCTCCAGCTCAACACGCTGATGGGCTACACCGCCCTCGTCGCCGGACGGTTCTACGGCTTCGGCAACCAGGCGTTCTCGCTGTTCGCCGTCGCCGCGATCCTGACGGCGGCGTGGCTGACGGAGTACCCGCTGCGCCGGGGCAACCGGGCGCTCGCCGTCGCGATCGTGGCGGTGATCGGCGCGTTCACGGTCGCGGTGGACGGCCTGCCCGCGTTCGGCAGCGACTTCGGCGGCGTGCTGGCGATCGTCCCGGCGTTCGCGATGCTCGGCCTGATGGTCGCGGGCAAGCGCATATCGGCGCTCAAGCTCGGCCTGTTCTTTCTGGCCGGCATGGTCCTCGTGCTGGCCATCTCCTACGTCAACGCCCAGTCGGCCAACCCGACCCATCTCGGCCGGTTCTGGCAGGACCTCGTGGCCGGGGACGCGTGGGACGTCGTCACCCGCAAGTTCGACGCGATGCTGAACAGCCTCGGGTACTGGCCGTACACGCTCGCGCTGGCCGCCGCCGTCGTCTTCCTGTTCTTCGTCCTGGCGCGGCCCACGCGGTGGCGGGTGTCGCTGCTGCAGGGGGCCTACGAGAAGAGCCTCACGATGCGCCCGGCGGTGATCTGCGCGCTCGCGGTCGGCGTCATCGGCACGCTGGTGAACGACTCGGGCGTGGTGATCCTGTCGGTGGCGTTCAGCCTGGCGACCCCGCTGATGCTCGCCGCGGGGCTCCGGGCGCTGGAGCTCGACCTGAGGAACGCAGACACGCCGCCACCAGAGCCGTCAGGATCGCCAGAAGCGTCCACGGGACCACGGTCGGCCGAACGACGGTGAACAGCCACTCCAGGTCGTCCGGCAGCCGGATGCGGGCGGGCGCGCGGGCCGGCAGGTAGGCGAGGCTGAGCGCGGTGGTGTGGGCGAGCAGGATCCAGTCGATCCGCGTCCAGGGCAGCAGCGCCAGCAGCGCCCACCCGAACCCGTCGTACCAGGGCAGCGCGTAGGGCGCGGCCAGGAGCCACGCGAGGGCGATCGCGGCGGCGACGCGGCGCTCCTCCCCGCCGGGGACGAGGGGGTCCTCCCTGGGCAGGGCCCGGGCGAGCAGCACGAGCAGCGCCAGGCCGAGCAGCATCGCGCCCAGCTTGATGACCTCGCGCTGCGAGCCGCGGCCGAGCGACTCGTCCAGCAGGTGCCAGGGGGTCGCGAAGGAGACCATGTTGCTGGCCTCGCGGACCTGGTCGAGGGCGTGCGGCCCGGCGAGGGCGTAGGACAGCGCCGTGACGGCCGCGGCCCCGCCGAGCAGCGCGGCCAGATGGCCGATCGGCCACGTGCGGCGTTCCGTCCGGGTGCGGCGCAGCAGAACCCAGGCGGGCCCTCCGGCGACGAGCGCGGCGGGCAGCTTGATCGCCGTCCCGAGCCCGGCGAGCGCCCCGGCCGCCAGGGAGCGCGCCCAGCCCGCCCGGCCCGCGGCCGCGCCGCCGAAGACGGCGAGCGCGGCCACCATCGGCGCGATCGCGAGGACGTCGTTGTGCGCCCCCGCCACCAGGTGGAACAGCACGAGCGGGTTGCACGTCCACAGCAGCGCCGTGCGGAGCCGCCGCTCCTCCGTCCGGGACATCCGGTAGAGGACGAGGGCCGTCACCGCGAACGCGAGCACGTTCAGCACCGACAGGACGAAGACGGTCAGCCGCACCGATCCGCTGCCGATCCACGCGGCGAACGCCTGCCCGCCCGTGGCGACCGGCCCGTACACCGACGGCGTCGTCCGCCACTCCTCGGGCGCCCCGGCGACCGGGTCCTTCGGCAGGTCGACGGCGCTCGTGCGGTACGGGTCGTGCCCCGTCGCGGCCATCCGCCCGTAGGAGGCGTAGTTCAGGTGGTCGGTGGACCCGACCGGCGGCATGAACATGAACGCGACCGCCGCCAGCAGGCCCGCGGCGACCAGCGGCAGGGCCCGCACGCGCCAGCCCCTGCGGACGGCGGCGAAGCACAGGCCGAGCCCCAGCGCGCTCACGACGATCCCCGCGACGACGAGGCCGATCACCAGGTACGGCGACGGGTGGACGTCCAGCGCGTACGGCGGCTCCGAGCGCGGACCCTCCAGCTCCGGCTCGAACACCGACGGCCCGAGCAGCGCGGTGGCGGCGAAGCAGGCGACGCCGGCTCCGATTCCCCACAGCCCGCCCGTGCCGAGACGGGTCACGGGCGGCTGCCGCGCAGGCGGTCGAGCCCTCTGGCCACCGCCGGTTCGCGCGCGGCGAGCGCTCGCGCCACGTCCCGGAACTGCCGGGCGCGGTGCATCTGGGAGCGCCAGTCGGTGCCGGTGGCGCGGTGCGCGAGCGGCACCTCCACCTCCGTCACCCGGAACCCGGCACGCAGCAGGTCGATGGTGAGCGCGGTCTCGACCCCGAACCCGGCGGCGAGCGGGAGCGCGGCGTCGAACGCGGCGCGGGTCAGGCAGCGCTGCCCGTTCAGGGGCGCGGTGGCCTCCCAGCCGGTGGCGCGGCGGATCCCGTCGCGCGACAGCCGGACCACGAACCCGTGCCCGCCGAGCTTCACGGTCGTGGTGAACACGGCGATCGTCATGTCGGCCTCACCGGACCTGACCGGCTCGACCAGCGGCGCGGCCTCGCGCGCGGTCTCGGCGAGGTCGGCGTCCAGGAACAGCAGGTGGCGGGGCTGGTCGCGGCCCTCGTCCAGCAGCCGGACGGCCTCGGCCCCGCTCTCCATCGCGGCGCCCTTGCCCCGGTTCCGGCTGTGCCGCACGACCCGTGCCCCGGCCTCGCGGGCCACCCGCCCGGTGCCGTCGGAGGAGCCGTCGTCGATCACCACGACCAGGTCGGCCCCGGGAAGCTCCTGGGCGGCCTTGACCGTGGCCGCGATGCGGTCGGCTTCGTCCTTGGCCGGGATGCATACCGCTACGTCCTGCATAACCGCGATCGTAGTCGGGGACGGGCGCGCGGTGCCGCAGGGCACGAGGTAACGGACCAAGCCATTACCCGCCGGACAGGTCGGCGACCCGCGGGGTTCACCCGCGGCGCCGGCGGTCGAGGACGACGGGCCGGAAAGGTCAGCCGGCGTCCAGGACCGGCGCCGCCTCCGTCACGGTGAAGACGGTGTCGAGCCCGGTCACCTGCAGGATCCGCTTCACGGCGGGGCGCGGCGCGGCCAGTTCCAGCGCGCCGCCCTGCTCCTTCAGCCGCTTCATGGCCGAGAGCAGCACGTTCATGCCCGTCGAGTCGCAGAACTCCACGCCGCTCATGTCGACCACGATGTGGTCGGCCTGGTCGCGCAGCAGGCCCGCGAGGGCCGCCTGCAACCGTGGCGCGGTGTACAGGTCGAGCTCACCGGTCGCCGTGACAACGGCGTGACCCCCCTGAGACGCGGTCGAGACGTTTAGCTCCACGTCCGGCACACTATCTCGCGAACGGCCCGGGAGCCAGGCGGTTCGCCAAGTCCCCTGCGCCGTGGGTGTTTCCGGGGCGTGTCGCCGCCTTGCCAGTCCCGCACGCTTTGAGTACTACGCACCGTAATGTAACGATTTCAGCGTTCCGAGGCGCCGATCCGGTCCGCCGATATCGCGGGTTCTTCCCGCACGATCGTCCGGAGTAGGGGAACCTGAACGGGTGCAACAGCGGCATGGTCGACTGCGCGAGCGCCTGGAGACGATCCGGGCGCGGGCGGCGAAGTCCAGCACGTGGCGAACGTCCACCCAGGTCCTGTTCCGCCTGGTGAACAAGGACGGCTTCGTCCCGGTCCGGACGCGTCTGTCCCGCGAGGACCTCGCCTTCCTCGCCGGCGCCCGCGAGGAGGTCATCGCCTTCGCCGACCTCACCCTGCGCCTGGTCGACCTGCACCGCCCGCAGGAGGCCGGCGGCATCACCAGCGACCCCGACCGCCCCATCCGCCGCTGCCGCGCCTGCATGTCCCGCTGGCCCTGCGCCACCTACCGCACCGTCACCGAGGCCCTGGACCCCTGACCCACCCGGACGCGCGAACCCACGCAACACCTCAATGCTTGCGATCGCACCCAAAGGCAGTCCCCAGCGAACCAAGAACCTGATCCCGCAAGGCGAGCCAAAGCGAAGCGAAGCGAGCAATCGCCCCGAGTGTTAGGGCGGCGGAGAGCCGACAGCGACAAATGCCGTCTACTACGCCAACCGCGACCTTGGGAGCAACCACCCAACAACCTGAGAAGTCGCGATCGCGTCCAAAGGCAGATTCGAGCGAAGCAAGAATCTGATCGCGCAGCGAGCCGCAAGGCGAGACGAAGCGATGCCAGCGATCGCCCGCTTTTATCGACGATGGAGGGCGCTCAGCGCCCGAAGGAGAAGATAAAAGCAAGCTAACACGGAAGGCGGACTTCGAAGCGGCAGCCGGGGCCGGTGTTGGCGACGCCGATCTCGCCCGCGTGGGCCTCGACGATGCCGCGGGCGATGGCGAGGCCGAGGCCGGCGCCGCCGCCCGGGGTCCGGGCCGCCTCGCCGCGGAACGCGACGTCGAACACGCGCGGCAGGTCGCCTTCCGGGATGCCGCCGCAGGCGTCGGCCACCGTCACCCGGGCCTCGCCGCCGCGGACCTCGCCGGTGATCTCCACCGCGCCGTCGCCCGGGGTGTGCCGGATCGCGTTCACGACGAGGTTGCGCAGCGCACGGCCGAGCTCTCCCGCGTCCACCTGGACGGGCAGCCCCTCCCGGACCTCGCCGCGCAGCCGGACGCCCTTGGCGCGGGCCAGCGCCTCGGTGCCGGCGACCGCCTCGGCGACCAGGTCCGCGAGGCCGACGCGCTCGCGGGACAGGCGCAGGGCGCCCGCGTGGATGCGGGACAGCTCGAACAGGTCGTCCACCATCTCGGTGAGCCGTTCCACCTCGACGCGGATGCGGCCGTGGTAGCGGCGGGTCGTCTCCTCGTCGGCGACGACCTCGTCCTCCAGGGCCTCGGCCATCGCACGGAGCCCGGCCAGCGGGGTGCGCAGGTCGTGGCTCACCCAGGCGACCAGCTCGCGGCGGCTCGCCTCCAGGGCCTTCTCGCGCTCGTGCGCGGCGGCCAGCCGGTCGTAGGCGGCCTCCAGCTCGCGGGACAGCTCCGCCAGTTCGGCCGGGAGGTGCGCCGAGGGGGGACGGAAGCGGTCCGCGCGGACGGCCTCGACCAGGGTCCGGTTCGCGGCCACCAGACGGCGGCCGAGCAGGACCGACACCGCCATCGCGACCAGTCCGGCGGAGGTCACGACGGCGAGCACCACCGAGCGGTCGTGGTCGTTCAGCAGCATCATGAACGAGATCACGAGGATGCCGGAGATGGTCGCCAGCACCGTGGCGGCGCCGACGACGACCAGCTGCGTGGCGACCGAGCGGGCGCGCAGCGCGTGCAGCGCGGCGAGGGCGACCGCCGCGACGGCGAACGCGGCCAGCGCCGCGTAGAAGACCACCCAGAGCAGGTCCTCGAACGGGATCATCGGCCGGTCTCCGCGGGCTCGTAGCGGTAGCCGACGCCCCACACGGTGACGATGCGGCGCGGCGCGGTCGGGTCGTCCTCGATCTTCTCGCGCAGCCGCCGGACGTGGACGGTCACCGTGGAGGAGTCGCCGAACGTCCAGTCCCAGACACGTTCGAGCAGCTCGTCGCGGGTGAAGGCCTGCCGCGGATGGCGCAGCAGGAACGCCAGCAGGTCGAACTCGCGGGAGGTGAGCGCGAGCCGCTCGCCGCGCAGTTCCGCCTCGTGCGCGCCGACGTCCACGACGAGGCCGCCGTCGCGGAGCGGGCCGGACGGGCCGGTCGGGACGAGGGCGCCCCGCGCCCGCCGCAGCACCGAGCGGACGCGCAGCGCCAGCTCGCGGGGGCTGAACGGCTTCGTCACGTAGTCGTCGGCGCCGGTCTCCAACCCGACGAGCCGGTCGGTCTCCGTGCCGAGCGCCGTCAGCATCACGATCGGGACGGTCGAGGTCTCGCGGAGCCGCCGGCACACCTCCAGGCCGTCCATCCCGGGCAGCATGAGGTCGAGGACGACGAGGTCCGGGGGCTCGTCGAGGGCTCTGCGCAGGGCGGTCCGGCCGTCGGCGACGCACACGACCTCGTGTCCGTCGCGGGCCAGGTAGCGGGCGACGACCTCGGCGACCGTCGGGTCGTCGTCGACCACCAGGACGCGTCCGGCATGGGGGGCGCTGTTCACCCCTCAAAGTTAGGGCCCCCGCCGCGGGACCCGTCCGGCACGTCACCACCCCGTAAGGAGTCGATCATGCTTTCACCTGGGCGGCCTGCGAAATCGGACGAACATCGCTTTAATGGCGCGATGCCGCAGAATCGCTCCGCGACCTCCAACGGCGGGGTCATCGCCCTGCTCCTGGTCGGGGGCGCGGTCGCCACCGGCGTCGCCGCGCTGTTCATGACCGTGCGGTCGTACGCGTCGCCGGCCATGCTGGGGTTCCGCACGTCCCCGGCCTACTTCCTGATCGCGTGCCTGTTCGCCGGGGTGGTGGTCGGCGCGGCCGTCCTGCTGACGCGGCCCCGCGGACCGCTGGCGCCGATCGCGGCAGGGCTGTCGGCGTACGTGGCGATGGAGGTCGGCGGACGGATGGGCGTGTTCCTCGGCGTCGTGCTGTCCGATCAAGGGCTGCCGAGCGGCCACTTCGTCACGGCGCTGCTGAAGCCCGCCTTCGGGCGGTACCAGGCGTACGAGCTCCTGGCGCTGGTGGTGGCGGCGGGGCTCGCGGGGCTGCGCGTGCTGACGGCCAAGACCGGCGGCGCGTCCCAGCCCTGGAACGCGGGCGCCCCCGGCGGGCCTCCGATGCCGGGCGGGGCGCCGTTCCCCGGCCAGCCTATGCAGCCGCCGTCCTACCAGCAGCCTTTCCCCGGCCCGGGTCAGGGTCCGGTCTCCGGGGGTCCTCAGGGTCCTCCTCCGCCGCACGGCGGTGCCTAGGTCGTTCCCGAGGCTGATGACCCCCGGGGAGCGAGCGCATACGGTGGAGCCATGGGTAAGACGATCCTGACCGTCCTCGGTGTGGTCCTCGCGGTGTGGCTGGTGGTCACCGTCATCGGCGCGATCTTCTCGATGCTGAAGTTCTTCTTCTTCATCGGACTCGTCGCCGTCGCGGTGGTACTCGCCGTGACCGCGGTCTCCAAGTTGTCGAAAAGCCGCTAGGCGAGCGGCCCGATCCCCTTGCCGCGATGTCGCCGGTGACCGCATGATGCCGGAATAACCAGGCGGTCATCGGCGAAGGAGACCCTCGTGCCAGGTCTTGACGGAGTGCTGCGCGAACGAGCGCTCGCCTATCCCGACCGTGTCGCGTACATCGCGGGCGACACCGAGATCTCCTACGGCGACTTCGACCGGCGCGTCGACCGGGTGGCCGCGGCGCTCGCCGCCGCCGGGCTCGGCCCCGGCGACCGGGTCGCGGTCCTCGACAAGAACTCCCTCGAATACGCCGAGCTGCTCTTCGGCGCGACCCGGATCGGCGCCGCGCAGGTCCCGGTGAACTACCGGCTGGCGCCCGACGAGGTCGCCTACATCGTCAACAACGCCCAGGCGAAGGTCTTCGTCGTCGGCCCCGAGTTCCTCCCCGTCCTGGACGCGATCGCCGGCAAGCTCGAGCACACCGACCTGACGGTCGTCGTCTCCGGCGCCGGCCACGCCCACCAGGACTACGCCGCCTGGATCGACGCGGCCCCCGCCGAGCCCCCGGCGTACGAGCCCGACAGCGGGGACGTGTTCGTCCAGCTCTACTCGTCCGGCACGACGGGCCTGCCCAAGGGCGTCATGCTGACGCACGACAACTTCCTGTCGGCGCTCGCGGTGACCAACGACGTGTGGGACATCGACGCGTCGTCCGTGCTGATGATCGCGATGCCGATGTACCACGTGGCCGGCAACGTGCTCACCGTCTCCGCCGTCTACAACGGCCTCACCGGGGTCGTCACGCGCGAGCCCGACCCGACGGCGATCGCGCGGGGCATCGAGCGGCACCGCGTCACGCACATCTTCCTCGTCCCGGTGCTGCTCCAGTTCATGCCGCTGATCCCCGAGGTCACGGCCGCCGACATGTCCAGCCTGCGGCTCATGCTGTACGGCGCGTCCCCGATCAGCGAGGACGTCCTGCGCACCGCCATGGCGATGCTGCCGACCACCGACTTCCGGCAGGTGTACGGCCTGACGGAGGTCACCGGCGCGATCACCTCCCTGCCGCCCGAGGACCACGACCCGGACGGCCCGAACGCGCACCGGCTGCGCAGCGCCGGCCTCCCGAACGACAACACCGAGCTCCGGATCGTGGACCCGGCCACCGGGGACGAGCTGCCGACCGGGCAGGTGGGCGAGATCATCTGCCGGACGCCGCAGAACATGAAGGGCTACTGGGGCATGCCGGACGCGACGGCGAGCGCGCTGTCGGAGGACAACTGGTTCCGGACGGGCGACGCCGGCTACCTCGACGAGGACGGCTACCTCTACATCCACGACCGCGTCAAGGACATGATCATTTCCGGCGGGGAGAACATCTACCCCGCCGAGGTGGAGAACGTCCTGATGGGCCACCCCGCCGTCAGCGACTGCGCGGTCATCGGCGTCCCCGACGAGCGCTGGGGCGAGACGCCGAAGGCGATCGTGGTGGCGGCCGAGGACGTCTCCGACCAGGAGATCATCGACTACTGCCGCGAGCGCCTGGCCCACTTCAAGTGCCCCACCTCGGTCGAGCGCCGCGAGGCGATCCCCCGCAACCCCACCGGCAAGATCCTCAAGCGCGACCTCCGCGCCCCTTACTGGCAGAACGCCGACCGCGGAGTTAATTGAATCTCCCCTCACCCGCAACAACCTCAAGGGTTGCGATCGCGTCCGAAGGCAGGTTCGAGCTTGCGAGAACCTGATCGCGCAGCGAGCCGCAAGGCGAGACGGAGCGATGCCAGCGATCGCCCGCGTTTGTCGACGATGGAGGGCCGCCAAGGCCCGAAGGAGGAGAAAAACGCAGAACTACTGGTATCGGACGACTGCGGAGAGGGGGCGGTGGTCCGAGGCCTTGACGGGGGCCGCCGGGACGCTGCAGGAGACGGCGGCCGACTTGCCGATGAACAGGTAGTCGGTCTTGTCCAGCGCGGTGCCCTGCCAGTTCTGCCGCGTGTTCGCCCCCGCCCTGGATGCCCCGGTCTGGTCGCACTCGTCGTAGGCGGCGTAGAGGGGGTCGAGGGCCGTGCTCTCCGGGACGTCGGCGAGGTCGCCGCCGACGAGGACGCGGTCCGTGCCCGCGAGGGTGGCGAGGGCGCCGGCCTCCTTGCGGCGCCACTGGCCGCTCTCGGCGGCGCTGAACTGGGTGACGCAGACGCGGGTCGTCCAGGACGGGACCTCGCCGCACAGGGCGATGCGGCTGACTCCGTCGGACGCGGGCAGCTTGACCTGCCGCTGCGCGGTGAGCGGGGCGTCGGTGCCGATGGCGACGCCGGCGCGGCCCTGCCCGGCCGCGCACGTCCCGTCGCCGGGCGCGAACGCCCAGCTCCACCTGGGCAGGGACGTCTTGAACGAGCGGACCTGACCCTCGCAGACCTCCTGGAGCAGGGCGGCGTTGGGGCGCACCGTGCGCCCGCCGACCTCGGTCTCCCGCATCCGCTGGACGATCTCCTTGGTGAGCTTGGCGGGCGCGGTGCCGGTGGGGCAGTCGGAGCCGCCGCAGACGTTCCAGCTCACCGCGTTGATCGTCACGGCGGCGGGGCGGGGTGCGGCCCCGTCGGCGTGGGCGGGACCACCCCCGCCCGGCAGGCCCTCGATGCTGGCTCCGGTGGCGGCGGCGGTCACGACCGCGGCGGCCGCACAGACCGAGAGCAGGGGAATCAGGGCGCGGGGGGATCGCACACGTGCTCCAGACGGGGGGATCTGCGGGGGTGATGTCGGAATCTCACCACATCAAGATCGCATCCGCCAGCCGTTCGCGACCACTCGGTGGCGGGAGGCCGGGGGCTGCCCGATCAAGGTTAGGGGCCCCGGCGAGTGCCGGGGCCCCTCTGCCGCTAGTCGAGCAGCGCGGTGACGGTGCCGGCGCCGACCGTCCGGCCGCCCTCGCGGACGGCGAAGCCGAGCCCCTCGGTCATCGCGACCGGCTTGCCCAGCTCGACGGCCATCTCGACCGAGTCGCCGGGCAGCGCCATGCCGCCCTCGCCGAGGTCCACGGCGCCGACCACGTCCGTGGTGCGGAAGTGGAACTGCGGCCGGTAGCCGTGGAGGAACGGCCTGCTCCGCCCGCCCTCGTCGGCGGCGAGCACCCGGACCAGGGCCCGGAACCGCAGGTGCGGGCGGATCGCGCCCGGCGCGCTGACCACCTGGCCGCGCCGCACCTGGTCCCGCTTGACGCCGCGCAGCAGCATGGCGGTGTTGTCGCCCGCCTCGGCGTACTCCATCGTCCGCCCGAACGTCTCCAGGCCCGTCGCGACGGAGCCGAACGTGTCGCCGAGCCCGACGACCTCGACCGCGTCCCCGCTCCGTATCGCGCCCTGCGCCACGACGCCGGTCACGACGGTGCCGCGGCCGGTGATCGTGAACACGCTCTCGACCGGCATCAGGAACGGCTTGTCGAGCGCCCTGCGCGGCACGGGCACGTACGCGTCGATCGCGTCGAGCAGGTCGACGATCCGGGCCGTCCAGTACGGGTCGCCCTCCAGCGCCCGGAGCCCGGACACGCGCACGATCGGGACCTCCTCTCCCGGGAAGCCGTACTCGGTGAGCAGCTCCCTGACCTCCAGCTCGACCAGGTCGAGGAGCTCGGTGTCCTCGACCATGTCGGCCTTGTTCAGCGCCACCACGATGTGCCCGACGCCGACCTGCCGCGCCAGCACGACGTGCTCGCGCGTCTGCGGCATGGCGCCGTCCTGGGCGGACACGACCAGCACGGCCCCGTCCACCTGGGCGGCACCGGAGATCATGTTCTTCACGTAGTCGGCGTGGCCGGGCATGTCGACGTGGGCGTAGTGCCGGGTCGCGGTCGCGTACTCGACGTGCGCGACGTTGATGGTGATGCCCCGGTCGCGCTCCTCGGGCGCGCGGTCGATGCGGTCGAACGGCACCGGGGACGCCAGCCCGCGGTCGGCGAGCACCTTGGTGATCGCCGCGGTCAGCGTGGTCTTGCCGTGGTCGACGTGCCCCATCGTGCCGATGTTCAGGTGCGGCTTGTCGCGCTCGTAGAGCTGCTTGGCCATCGTCTCGTCCTCACTGGTGGATCCGGTGAGAACCGACCGCGCGCACTCGGGCGCCGGTCCGGTGACGACCCCCCTCCGCTGGTTCTCCGGAGGGTGGGACGGAGAGGGGTCAGCTTCGCAGGCCGTCGAAGACGACCGCGTCGGCTGCCGCCGAGAAGGCAGCCGGCACCGCGCTCAGCAGGGCGATGCCTGCGAGCGTCCGGGTGCCGGCTGCGAGGAACATGCCCCGGACATTACGGCCGCCTCCGGCGGAAGTCGACAGGTTTTCCGATGCTTCACGGCAGCCGGCCCCGCCGTCGGGGCAGGGCCGGTCACCGGGTGCCGGGGTTCAGCAGCCGGACGGGGTCGCGTCAGGGCCGGGGAGCGGGGCACGGTCGACGATCGCGGTGTCCAGAAGGGCGCTGGACTGGGTCGTGGTGCCCGGCGCACCGAACGGGCCGCCCTTGCCCGCGACGACGTCGCGGGTGCCCAGGAAGCGGTGGCTCTCCCGGTCGAAGACGAGCTCGTCGCGGACGCCGTCCCGGGTGCGGGTGACCGCGACCCCGTGGCGTCCCGCGGCGTCGACGCCGTCGTCCCTCAGCCGGACCCCGGGGATCTCGGCGATCGCGCGGTACAGCGCCGCGCGCACCCGGGGCGGCGCGGGCCGGTCGATCAGGTCGGACGCGGCCGCCCACTGCCGGTCGCCCCGGTCGCCCTCGCCCTGGTCCGCCAGGAGGTCGAGCAGGGCGCCGGTGTCGGTGGGCAGGGCTCCGAGGTAGGGGCGCTCGATCGGCGGCGACGCCGGGCAGGGGCCGACCACGCTCTCGCCGTCCGGCGGGAGCTCCTCGCCCGGACGCGGCCGGACCGAGTTCTTCTCGATGACGAGGCCGCTCCCCGCGCCGCCGGCGGGCAGCCAGGTCCGGGTGCGGACCTCGTACCAGCGGCCCGTGCCGCCGACCCGCCGCCGCGTCACGATCTCCTGGTAGACGATCTGGTCGGCGCGGGGCGCCGGGCCGGCCGCCGCCCGGTCGGCGGCCCGGTCGAGGACGGCGGCGACCTCGGCCGTCCGCCCGGGTTCCCGGTGACCGGCGAGGAACGTGGCCACCACACCCGCACAGGCCGCGGCGGCGACGCCGGACAGCAGCAGCGGGCGCCGCCGCCGGACGGGCCCGCCGTACGCCCGCCGCCGCCAGCGGTTCTCGGCCCCGGTCACGTCGATGTCCGCGGGGACCTCGGAGCGCAGCCGCTCCACCAGCTTGAGCTCATCCATCGTGGTCCTCCTCGGCGAGGGCTTCGCGCAGCTTGCGGCGGATCCTGTTCATGCGGGACCGGACCGTCCCGGCGGGCACGGCGAGGGCTTCGGCGACCTCGTCGTAGGTCAGCCCCGCCCACGTCACCAGCAGCAGCACTTCGCGCTGCGCCGCGGGCAGACCGGCGATGGCCGCGGCGACCGCCCGCGACCGGGCGCCCGCCTGGACGCGGTCCTCGACCGCGTCCGTGAAGGGCTCGGTGACCGGGTCGAGTCCGTTGCGCGCGAGGGCGCGCAGGGCCCGCACCTCGGCGCGGCGGTGGCGGCGGATCAGGTTGGTCGCGATCCCGTAGAGCCACGGCCGCGCGTCGGGACGCGCCGCGTCGCAGCGGCGGCGGCGGTCGAAGGCGACGAGGAAGGTCTCGGCGACGACGTCCTCGGCGGCGTCCCGGCCCAGGCGCCGCGCCGCGTACCGCATGATCTCCGGGGCGTGCCGGCGGAACAGGCCCGCGAACCTCTCGGGCTCGGTCCGGGACGCGGCGATCAGGGACGCGTCGGTGGGGTCGTCATCGGCGGCGGGCTCGGGCCGCGGGGGCGAGGAGCGGCTCGTTGTCGGCATGCGCGGGCCTCTCGGTCGTGGACGTTTCACCCCCTCTTGCCCGTGCGGCCGCGTACGGGTCCCTCCGGTTCAGGAGCCGTCCTCGACGACGCCGGCGCGGGTCTCGCGTTCCGGCGTGCGGAGCAGGAGGTAGCCGAGCAGGGCGCCGGCGATCTGGAACCCGGCGATCGCGAGGACCAGGCCGACCGGGCCGATCGCGTCGGCGGACGCGGCGGTCAGCGCGGCGCCGACCGCGGACGCGCCGATCTTGAGGCTGCCGGCCGTGGTGTTGACCTGCCCGAGCCGGTCGGGGGGCGACTCGCGCTGGCGCAGCATGAGCGTGGCCGCGAACACCGGCCCCTCCGCGACGCCCGCGGCGACGAACGCCGCCGTCGCCCACGGCAGGGAGGGCGTGACGGCGAGCGCGGCGAGCGACGCGCCGAACGCGACGAGTCCGGCGATCATGACGGGTTCGGCGTGCCGGGGCGTCAGCCACCGGCTGGACGCCAGGGAGCCGATCAGCGAGCCGACCGCCATCGCCACGAGGAGCCGCCCGCCCGCGCTGGGCGGCGCGCCGATGTGCTCGGCGAGCAGGACCGCCGTGACGGCGACGCCGCCGAAGCCCATCCACGCGAGGGTCGTCGCGACGGTCAGGCCCCGCAGCACCCGGCCCTGGGCCAGCACCACCAGCCCGCCTGTGATCACTGAGCCGAGGCCGCGGCGCGCTTCCGCATGAGCTGGTCAGCCCTCGGCGACCGCGAGGAGCTCGTAGAACTCCTCGGCGTCGATGACCGTGATGTCGTGAC
>NZ_JBEUPA010000041.1:0-53956 GCF_040492065.1 Actinomadura sp. NPDC000929
GTCGTGGTGTCGGCGCGCTGCGAGGTGTCCGCGCCGCCCGCGACGCTCCGCGTGCGCGGGCGCCCCGCCGCCGTGACCGGCTGGACGGGCCCGTGGCCCGCCGACGAGCGCTGGTGGGACCCGGCCGCCGCCCGCCGCCGCGCCCGGTTCCAGGTCACCACCGACGACGGCGCCGCCTACCTGCTCGCCGTCGAGGGCGGGCGCTGGCACGTCGAGGCCGTCTATGACTGAGCCGCCGTTGACGACCGAGCCGCCGTTCATGACAGAGCCGCCGTTCATGACAGAGCCGCCGTTCATGACAGAGCCGCCGTTCATGACAGAGGGGCTCTCCGGCTGATGGGATGGCACAATCCGCCGATCCCGTGGCGGGAGTTCGAGGAGCGGCTGTCGTGGCGGCCCGGCGGGCGGGCCCCCGAGCCGCCGCCGGAGCCGCCCGGCGTCCCCCGCCGCGCCGAGGCCCGCGTGCCGTGGGCGGAGCTGCACGTCCACTCCTCGTTCAGCTTCCTGGACGGGGCGAGCGACCCCGCCTCGCTGGTCGCCGAGGCGGCGCGGCTCGGCGTGCAGGCGATGGCCGTCACCGACCACGACGGCATGTACGGGGCGGTGCAGTTCGCGCAGGCCGCGGGCGAGGCCGGGATCGGCACGGTGTTCGGCGCGGAGCTGGGCCTCGGCATGCCCGGGCCGCGGACCGGCGAGCCCGACCCGGCCGGCCGGCACCTGCTGGTCCTCGCCCGGGGCGCCCCCGGGTACGCGCGGCTCTGCTCGGCGATCACGTCCGCGCAGCTCGCGGGAGGACGGAAGGGCAGGCCCGTCTACGACGCGGGCGCGCTGGCCGAGGCGCACGGCGGCCACTGGGCCGTCCTCACCGGCTGCCGGAAGGGCCCGGTCCCGGCGGCGCTGGAGGCGGGCGGCCCGGACGCGGCGGAGCGGGAGCTGCGCGAGCTGGTCGGCGCCTACGGCCGCGACAACGTGTTCGTCGAGCTGGTCGACCACGACCAGCCCGACGACGACCTGCGCAACGACGCCCTGTTCGCGCTGGCGCGCCGGGTCGGGGTGGACGCGGTGGCGTCCAACAACGTGCACTTCGCCGCGCCCGGCGCCGACGCGCGGCTCGCGCAGGCCATGGCCGCCGTCCGGGCACGGCGCGGCCTGGACGACATGGCCGGCTGGCTTCCGGCGGGCGGCACCGCCCACGTCCGCAGCGGCGCGGAGATGGCGGGGCGGCTCGCGCGGTTCCCCGGCGTCCGCGAGCGGACGGTCGCGCTGGCGGAGGAGTGCCGGTTCGACTTCGACGTGGTCGCGCCCCGGCTGCCCGACTGGCCCGTCCCGGACGGGCACGACGAGGCGAGCTGGCTGCGGCGCCTGGTGAAGGAGGGCGCGCTCCGGCGGTACGGGCCGCCCGAGAGGGAGCGGGTCTCCGGCGCCTACGAGCAGATCGCCCGGGAGCTGGACGTCATCGAGCAGCTCCGCTTCCCCGGCTACTTCCTGATCGTGCACGACATCGTGGAGTTCTGCCGAAGCAGGGGGATCCTGTGCCAGGGCCGGGGATCGGCGGCCAACTCGGCGGTCTGCTACGCGCTCGGCATCACCGGGGTCGACGCCGTCCGCCACGGCCTGCTGTTCGAGCGGTTCCTGTCGCCGGGGCGGGACGGCCCGCCCGACATCGACCTGGACATCGAGCACCGGCGCCGGGAGGAGGCCATCCAGTACGTCTACGGGAAGTACGGGCGGGAGCGCACGGCGCAGGTGGCGAACGTCATCAGCTACCGCCCGCGCATGGCCGTCCGGGACGCGGCGCGCGCCCTCGGCTTCTCCCCCGGCCAGCAGGACGCGTGGTCGAAGAGCATCGACCCGCGCGACCCCGTCGGGACGGAGGCCGGCATCCCGGCGCCGGTGAAGGAGCTGGCGGACCGGATGCTGGCGCTCCCCCGCCACCTCGGCATCCACTCCGGCGGCATGGTGATCGCGGACCGGCCCGTCGGGGAGATCTGCCCGATCGAGTGGGCGACGATGCCGGGCCGCACCGTCCTGCAGTGGGACAAGGACGACTGCGCGGCGGCCGGGCTCGTCAAGTTCGACCTGCTCGGGCTCGGGATGCTCGCGGCGCTGCACGACTGCTTCGACCTGGTGGCCGAGCACCACGGGGTCCGGCACGACCTCCAGTCGATCCCGCCGGACGACCCGGAGGTCTACGACATGCTGTGCGACGCCGACACGGTCGGGGTGTTCCAGGTCGAGTCGCGGGCGCAGATGGCGACGCTGCCCCGGCTGAGGCCCCGCGAGTTCTACGACCTGGTGGTGGAGGTGGCGCTGATCAGGCCGGGGCCGATCCAGGGCGGATCCGTGCACCCCTACCTGCGGCGGCGCAAGGGCCTGGAGCCCGCCGACTGCCCGCACCCGCTGATGGAGCCGGCCCTGTCCCGCACGCTCGGCGTCCCGCTGTTCCAGGAGCAGATGATGCAGCTCGCCGTCGACTGCGCGGGATTCACCCCCGCCGAGGCCGACCAGCTCCGGCAGGCGATGGGCGCCAAGCGCGCCCCCGAGCGCGTCGAGCGGCTGAGGCGGCGGCTGCTCGACGGGATGGCCGAGCGCGGCATCCCGGCCCCCGTCGCGGAGAGCGTGTACGAGAAGATCCTCGGCTTCACCGGGTTCGGGTTCCCCGAGTCGCACGCGCAGAGCTTCGCGCATCTGGTGTACGCGAGCGCCTGGCTGAAGCGCCACCACCCCGCCGCGTTCACCGCGGCTCTGGTGCGCAACCAGCCGATGGGGTTCTACAGCCCGCAGAGCCTTCTCGCCGACGCCCGGCGGCACGGTGTCGTGGTCCGGGGCGTGGACATCAACGCCAGCGACGTCCATCCCACGCTGGAGGAGCCCGTCGAGGCCGACTCCGGCCATCCCCACGCGCCCGCGACGCCGCAGCCCGCGATCCGGCTGGGGTTGTCGGGCGTCCGCAACCTGGGGGACGACACCGCCGAGGCCGTCGCGGCGGGACGCCCCTACACGAGCATGGAGGACCTCGCCCGCCGCGTGCCGCTGTCGGCCGGCGCCCTGGAGGCGCTCGCCACCGCGGGCGCGTTCGACCGGTTCGGCCTGTCGCGGCGCGAGGCCCTCTGGGCGGCGGGCGCGCTGGCGGGCTCCGGCCCGGGGCGGATCGAGGGCGTCACGCCGGGCGCGTCCGCGCCCGCCCTGCCGGCCATGACACCGATCGAGGAGACCCTCGCCGACCTGTGGGCCACCGGCGTCTCCCACACCCATCCCGTCGCGCACGTCCGGGAGGCGCTGGACGAGCTGGGCGCGCTGCCGTCCGCGCGGCTCGCGGAGACGCCGGGCGAGACCAACGTCGTCGTCGCCGGGCTCGTCACCCACCGGCAGCGCCCGCCGACGGCCGGCGGCATCGTGTTCATGACCCTGGAGGACGAGACCGGCATCATCAACGTGGTGTGCCCGCCGCAGGTGTTCCAGCGGTTCCGCGGCCTGGCCGTCGACTCCCAGGCGCTGCTGGTCGGCGGCCGTCTGGAACGCGTGGACGGGGTCACCAACGTCCGGGCCACCCGGCTGCGCCGCCTGCCGGTCCCCGGCCGCGTCCGGGCCCGGAACTTCCACTGAGACGAGATCGGGCGGCCCGCGCTAGAACCTCACCGCCTCCTCTGTCATCGTATGGAGGCGTTGGGGCCGCGTGCCGCCGTGGAGGCGGTCGCCAAGACGTGGCTCCGTGGGGCGGAAGGTGAGACTCCATGGACGCGACCTCCCTGGGTGAGCTGCGCCCGGACGATCCCTCCCGAATCGGCCGGTACCGCATCGAGGCCAAGATCGGTGAGGGCGGGATGGGCGCCGTCTACCTCGGCCGCGACACCGACGGGCGGGCCGTGGCCGTGAAGGTGGTCCGGGCGGAGCTGGCGGGCGACAGGACGTTCCTCGCGCGGTTCCACGACGAGGCCGCCAACGCCCAGCGCGTGGCGTCGTTCTGCACGGCGCAGGTCCTGGAGCACGGCGAGGACCTCGGCCTGGCCTACATGGTGACCGAGTACATCGACGGGCCGTCGCTGCTCCAGCACGTCAGCGCGAACGGGGCCCTTTCGCCGGGGATGCTGCACGGCGTCGCGGTCGGCGTGGCCGCCGCGCTCGTCGCCATCCACAGCGCGGGCCTGGTGCACCGCGACCTGAAGCCGAGCAACGTGCTGCTGTCCATCTCCGGACCGCGCGTGATCGACTTCGGGATCGCCCGCGCGCTGGACATGGCCTCCTCCCACACCCGGACCGGGCAGGTCGTCGGCACGCCCGGCTGGATCGCGCCCGAGCAGATCACCACGCAGCAGGTCACCCCGGCCGTGGACGTGTTCGCCTGGGGCTGCCTGGTGGCGTTCGCCGCCAGCGGGCGCAACCCGTTCGGGCAGGGCTCGTTCCAGATCATGGCGGCCCGCGCCGTGCACGCCGATCCCGAGATCGGCGACCTGCCGCCGTCGCTGACCGGGCTCGTCCAGGCGTCGCTGCGCAAGGACCCCGCGCAGCGGCCGAGCGCCCGGGAGCTGCTCCTGGCGCTGGTCGGCGGATCCGGCGAGGCGGCCGTGACGACCGAGCTGGGCGAGATGTGGACGGCCCCGCCCGGGGCCCCCGCGGCGGCCCCGGAAGCGACGCGCGCCGCCGACCCGTCGGCCACCTCCCAGGACGTCCCGGCCCCGGTCCCGGCCCCGCGACCCCAGCCGCAGCCCCAGCCCCAGCCCCAGCCGGAGCCGCGGACCGAACCCGCCTACGAGCGCCGCACCGACCCGCCCACCGCGCGGGAGTTCCCGGCGCCCGCCGTCCGGGGGCGGTCGCGGCGCGGCGTATTCGCCGCGTCGGGCGCGGCGGTGCTGCTGGTCGCGGGGGTCGTGGCGGGCGCCGTCTACCTCAACGGCCGCGATTCCCACGGCGCGCGGAACGCCGCGGCGGGTGCGGCGGCGTTCCCGACCGCGCCGATGTTCGTCCGGGTCGACACCGCGCCCGGGTGGCCGACGACGTGCAACGCCGACATCGGCGTCTACAGGCCCGGCGAGGCGTCTCCGAGGACGCTGGTGGGCGGGCCGGGCTGCGACGTCCTCCCCGAGCGGTCGCCGGACGGCAGGCGCGTCGCGTTCACCCGGATGGGCCAGCGGAGCGGCGAGGCCTGGGTGGTGAACGCCGACGGGTCAGGCGCGCGGAAGGTGACCGGCATCGTGCGCGGCACCCGCGTGGCGTGGTCGCCCGACGGCGCCCGCCTGGCCTACGTGGGCGAGAAGGACGGCGTCCGGCAGATCTTCGCCATGGCCGTCGGGGGCGGCCAGGTCACCCAGCTGACCACCGACGACTCCCTCAAGGACGACCCGATGTGGTCGTCCAAGGGCAAGCTCGTGTTCTGGAGCAAGCGCGACGCCGACGTGGAGCAGATCTACACCATGGACGCGGACCGGCCGGGCGGCGCCTGGACGCGGATCAGCAGGGACGGCGTGCGCGCGGTCGACCCGGAGTGGTCGCCCGACGGCTCCAAGATCGCCTACGTCCGGGGACCGGCCACCGCGAGCGACATCTGGATCATGAACGCCGACGGGTCCGGCGCGCACGCGCTGACGTCCGGGGCGGCGCGCGACATGGACCCGGCGTGGTCGGGCGACGGCCGCTGGCTCGCCTACGTGCGCGGCGAGGTCACCGACCCGGTGATCCGCGCCGTCCGCGCGGACGGCACCGGCGACCGCGCCGTCACGCCCGAGGGCCGGGTCCTCGGCCACCCGAACTGGTCGTGAGGGCCGGACCGCTCCCCGCGCTCAGCCGGTGATCATGTCGAGGCGACGCAGGATGACGCCCTCGCGCAGCGCCCACGGGCAGACCTCCAGTTCCGGCAGCTCGAACAGGTCCATCGCCGCGTCGGCGACGATCGCGCCCGCGAGCAGCTGCGGGGCGCGCCGCTCGGACACCCCGGGCAGCTCGGCGCGCTCGGCGGAGGGCATCGCGGCGAGCTTGTCGGTCCACTCGGTGAGGGCCTCGCCCGCCAGGACGCGCCGCTGGTAGGGGCCGTCGGCCGTCGGGGCGGCGCCGCCGATCCGGGCGAGCTGCTTGAACGTCTTGGACGTGGCGACCGCGTGGTCGGCCGCCCCGTACCGGGCGACGTCCCCGACCCGCCGCGCGATCTCCGCGCGGACGTGCCGGCGCAGTTTGCGGACCTCCTCGGCGGGCGGCGGGTCGGCGGTGAACCAGTCGCGGGTGAGGCGCCCGGCGCCGAGCGGCAGGGAGAACGCCGCGTCCGGCTCCTCGTCGATGCCGGAGGCGACCTCCAGCGAGCCGCCGCCGATGTCCACCACGAGCAGGCGCCCCGAGGACCAGCCGAACCAGCGCCGGACGGCGAGGAAGGTCAGCCGCGCCTCCTCCTCGCCGGACAGCGCCCGGATGTCGATCCGCTTGTCCGCGCGGATGCGCGCCAGGACGTCGTCGCCGTTGGAGGCGTCGCGGACGGCGGAGGTGGCGAACGCGACCAGGTCCTCCACGCCCTTGTCCTCGGCGACCTGGAGCGCCTCGTCGACGAAGTCGCGCAGCAGCGTCTCGCCCTCTTCGGAGAGCCGCTCGCCGTCCGCCAGATGGTCGGCGAGTCTCAGGTCCGCCTTGTGGGAGTACGCGGGGAGGGGCCGCGCGCCCTGGTGGGCGTCCACCACCAGGAGATGCACCGTGTTCGAGCCCACGTCCAGCACACCGAGTCGCATGGCCCCGACGCTATCGGACCGATCCATGGCGCGGGCAGGGCCCGGCGGGGGCTATGGTCGGCGGCATGGAGGCGGCTCACGAGCGGCGGTGGCGCGTACCGCCAGGTCATGTGGTGGTCAAGTGCGCGGCGGCGGCGGCCGTCACGGCGCTGCTCGTGCTGTACTCCCACGACCCCCAGTTCCGGTTCCTGGCGGGCGCGGCGGCGATCGGCCTGAACGTGCTCGCGCTGCGCGACCTGATCGCCCCGGTCCGGCTCGCCGCAGACCGCGAGGGCCTCACCGTCGTGACCGGCTACGCCCGGCGCCGCCGGCTGCGCTGGGACGAGGTGGTCTCCATCCGGGTGGACGAGCGGCGCCGGCTGCTGCTGCACACGCGGATCCTGGAGATCGAGACCGCCGACGACCTGTACCTGCTCAGCGCGTTCGACCTGGGCTCGGACGTCCACGACGCCGCCGACGAGCTGTACCGGCTGCGCCCGCACCGGCCCGTGAACTAGAGGGCGGGCACCTCGTCCGGCGTGGGGAACGAGCTCTGCGCGCCGGGGCGGCGGACAGCCGCGGCGCCGACCCGGGCGGCGTAGCGGGCCGCCTCCCGCAGGGAGTCGCCGCGCGCGAGCCGCAGGCACAGCGCAGCGGTGAAGGCGTCCCCGGCGCCCGTGGTGTCGACGGCCTCCGACCGCGGGGACGGGACGGCGGAGGTGCCCTGGCCGTCGGCGACGACAACGCCGTCGGCGCCGACCGTGACCGCGACCGAGCGGGGTCCGGACCCGGCGAGCGCCGCCGCCATCCGGCCGGGGTCGCCGGCCCCGCCGAGCAGGAAGGCGGCCTCGTGCTCGTTGACGACGAGGGGGTCGCAGAGGGCGAGCAGCCCGTCCGGGACGGGCGCGGACGGCGAGAGGTTCAGCACGACCCGGCGGCCCGCGCGGGCGGCGAGCCCGGCGGCGGCCTCCACCGCGGGCAGCGGCACCTCCATCTGCAGCGACACGACCGGGGCGCTCTCGATCAGCGCGCGGGCCGCCTCGACGTCGGCGGGGCCGAGCCTGGCGTTGGCGCCGGGCGAGACGATGATGCTGTTGTCGCCGTCCGGCCCGACCGTGATCAGCGCGACGCCCGTCGGGACGCCCGGCGTGGCCGCCAGGTGCGCGAGGTCCACGCCGGCCGCGGCCAGGGCGTCGCGCAGCAGGGCGCCGTGCCCGTCGTCGCCGACCCGGCCGACGATCGCGGCCCGGCCGCCGAGCCGCGCCGCCGCGACCGCCTGGTTGGCCCCCTTGCCGCCCGGATGCGTGGCCAGGTCGGACCCGAGCACGGTCTCCCCCGGCGCGGGCCGCCGCTCCACCCCCACCACCAGGTCGGCGTTGAGCGATCCGACCACGGCGACGTCACACCTGCGCTGTCCCACCAGTAACCGACTACACGCGCGGGGGGCGTCCGCGCAACCGCTATCCCGAGCGCAGCTCCGCCAGGTCGACGATCTCGGCGAGATCATCGACCGTCGGGTAGTAGCCGCGGCCGACGGGCACCCCGTCCCGCGTCACCAGCAGCGCCGTGGCCCCCCGCACTCCGGCGAAGTCCGCCCACACCCCGTGCGCGCCGGTCAGCCGCACCGCCGTCACCCGTAACCCGCCGGGCCCCGTCCAGCTCCCCCGCTCCTCCCCCATGCACGGAACGTTACGCTCGACCACCCAAGGTCACGATCTTGGGGTCTCCCGGCGGCGACCGAGCGCGTGGTGACGGTCCCCGAGGGGCGCGTCGTGCCGGGGGGCTAGTCCGTCTCGAACGTCGCCGGGTCGGGCCCGAAGCGCAGGCCCTTGTCCATCTCGCCGAGCGTCTTCATGTCGTCCGGCGTCAGCTCGAAGCCGAACACGTCGATGTTCTCCGCGATCCGGGACGGCGTCGCCGACTTCGGGATGACCACGTTCCCGATCTGCAGGTGCCAGCGCAGCGCGACCTGGGCGGGGGTGCGGCCGTGGGCCCGGGCGATGCGGTCGAGCGCGGGGTCGTCCAGGAGCCCGTGCCCCTGGCCGAGCGGCGCCCACGCCTCGGTGCGGATGCCGTGGTCGCGGTGGAAGGCGCGCATCCCGTCCTGCTGGAAGTACGGGTGCAGCTCGATCTGGTTGACGGCGGGGACCACGTCGGCCTCGTCGATGACGCGCCGCAGCGTCTCCACGGTGAAGTTGGAGACGCCGATCGAGCGGACCCGCCCGTCGTGCTTCAGCCGTTCCAGCGCCCGCCAGGTCTCCAGGTACAGGTCGCGGCCCGGCATCGGCCAGTGGATCAGGTAGAGGTCCAGGTATTCCAGGCCGAGGCGGCGCAGGCTCGCCTCGTAGGCGCGCATCGTGGCGTCGTAGCCCTGGTCGCTGTTCCACACCTTGCTGGTGACGAACAGCTCGTCGCGCGGCAGCTCCGACGCGCGCAGGGCGCGCCCCACGCCTTCCTCGTTGCCGTAGGCGCTGGCGGTGTCGATGCTGCGGTAGCCGTTCCGCAGGGCGATCGTCACGGCGCTCTCGGCCTCGTCGTTCCCCACCTGGAAGACCCCGAAGCCGAGCTGCGGCATCGCGGTCCCGTCGATGAGGTCCACGTTCGGTACGGTCACGGTGTCCCTCCTCCCTCGACTGTGTACCGTGCGCTCTCCTGCCCTGAGACGTGCCGTCAAACATGGCGGGCCCGCCGTTCGCCCGGCCCGCGGGCGGTCTAGGCGCCCCGGTCTCGGTCGCGCTGGGAGCGGGCGATCTCGGCGAGCGCGTCCCTGAAGACGGTGAAGCGCTCGTCGCCGAGGGCCCGCCGGTGGCGGTCCTCGATGGAGGCGAGGATCGCGCGGGCCTTGGCGATCTCGTCGAGGCCGCGCCCGGTGGGCACGACGCGCTTGGCGCGGCGGTCGCCCGGATCGGGTTCGCGGCGGACGTACCCGAGCTCCACCAGCTCGTCCACGATCGTGCCGACGATCTGCTTGTGCTGCCCGGACCGGGCCGACAGCTCGGTCGCGCGCAGGCCCTCCGGTTCGAGGAAGGCCAGGACGGTGCCGTGCCGCGGCCGGACGTCGGGGTGCCCCTGCTCGGCGAGCCGGCGGAACAGCTCCTCCTGGAGCGCCCGCGCCAACCGGCCCGCCAGCACGCCCAGGTCGGGCCCCCGTCGTTCCGCGTCCACGCGATCCCCGCCCTCTGAAGCCCTGCCATCACGGATCCTGACTGTCAACAACCGTGACTTTAGCGCCCCGGAGGGCGGGGACCCGACCGCTCATCCGGCCGTCACGCCACCCCCTGGAAGGTCCAGTCGCCGGAGCCGACCTCGAAGACGGCGCGGCCGTTCTGGACGCCGATCCACCCGGCCCCCTCCGGCGCCTTCGGCCGCGCGGACCCGCCGAGGAGCGGGTACTCCACGCGGGCCCGCGTGCCCGGCGGGACGGTGACGTCCAGCCGGAGCCTCTTCCCGGCGCGGCGCCACGAGGACGCGGCGCGCCCGCGCGGCGTCTCGTAGGTCGCGGCCGCGTAGGTGACGTCCCCGACGACCGCCGGCCGGACGAGGAGGGTCGCGTACCCGATCGAGTCGTCGGCCTGGCCGAGGCCCGCGAGGCCGGCGTGGAACCACTCGTCGATCGCGCCGAGCATGAAGTGGTTCTGCGAGTTCCCCGAGGTGGGCCCGTCCCAGTTCTCGGTCAGCGAGGTCGCGCCGTGCACGACCTGGTAGCCGTAGCTGGGGTTGCCGGTCTGCGTGGCGACGGCGTGGATGACGTCGTCGCGCCCGGCGGCGGACAGCACGTGGAACACCGACGGCAGCGCGATCTCGCCGACCGTCAGGTGGTAGCCCTTGGCCTCGATGCTCTTCACCAGGTGGGCCAGGACGGCTTCTCTCCTGTCCGCCGGCACGACCCCCATGTCGAGAGCGAGGGCGTCGCACGCCTGGCTCCCGGACCCGTAGGTGTCGCCGGTGGCGTACTTCGCGTTGAACGCCGAGCCGATCTCGCCCGCGAGCGCCCCGTACCGCGCGGCGTCGGCGTCCTTCCCGACGACCTCGGCGATCCGCGCGAGGGCGGTGACGGCCCGGTGGTAGCCGAAGGTCGCGGTCACCCCCTTCGGGGTGCTGTCGTCGAAGGTGATCCAGTCGCCGAGGCCGTAGTCGAGCAGATGCCCCTTCGCCTTCGCGGACAGGTAGTCCACGTAGCGGACCATGTTCGGGTAGTAGGCCCGCAGCGTCGCCTCGTCGCCGTACGCGCGGTACATCTGCCAGGGCGCGAACACGATGACGTTGCCCCAGTTGGGGTCGTCCCTGAACCCGCCGGAGAACACCGTGAACTCGGGCGCGATGTCCGGGACGAGGCCGTCCTCGGTCTGGGCCTCGGCGATGTCGCGGACGAGCTCGCCGTAGTAGGCCGTGACGTCGTAGTTGCGGGCGACGGCGGGGAACACGAGGTTGGCCTGCTCCAGCCAGCCGAGCTTCTCGCGGTGCGGGCAGTCGGTGAGGACGGAGTACATGTTGCTCTGCACGGCCCGGTCGATGATCTTGTGAATGTCGTTGAGGAGGCCGTGCGAGCTGGTGAACGAGCCCGCCCTGGCGTTGCCCGCGCGCAGGACGATCCCGGTGACGGTGCCGTCGTCCGGCTCCCCCGGCAGCCCTTCGAGCTGGAGGTAGCGGAAGCCGTGGTAGCAGAACCGGGGATGCCACGTCTCGGTGCCGTCGCCGGAGAGGGTGTAGGTGTCCCAGATGGGCGAGCCGGTGGTGTGCTGGCTGACGGTCCCGTCGGCGTTGAGCAGCTCGCCGGGGCGCATCGTCACCTTCGTCCCGGCCGGGCCGCTGACGCTCAGCAGCGGCCAGCCCGCGAAGTTGACGCCGAGGTCGACGACGTGGACGCCGGCCTTCGGGCTGGTGATCTTCTTGGCGCGGAGGGTCTCGACGGGGACGATCGGCGGCGCCATGCGGGCCGCGAGCCGGGCGGTGGGCGCGGCGACGCGCACCGCGGCCGTCCAGTCCCGCCGGGTGCGGCGCGCGTCGTGGTCCTCGCCGCCGTACCAGTTGGTGAACGTGGTCGCGCCGAGCGCCGTGCGCCAGGACGCGTCGGACGCCACGACCTCGCGCGACCCGTCGGTGTAGGTGATCTCCAGCTGGCCGATGAACGCGGGCTTGCCGTCCGAGCGGGTGAGCTTCTCGTAGCGGCCGGGCGTCGGAGGCACGTGAGCCATGCCGGTGCCCAGCTCCACCTCGACGGTGTTGCCGCCGCGGTGGAGCAGCCTGGTCACGTCGTAGGTGGAGTAGACGATCCGCTCCTTGTACTTGCTGTAGGGCGGTTCGAGGACGGCGTCGCTGACGGGACGGCCGTTCACGGTGACGTCGAGGACGCCGAGGGCGGTGGCGTACAGGCGGGCCGTGCGGACGCGCCTGTCGATCGTGAACTCGCGCCTGAAGACGGGAAGGGCCTCGGGCTGGCGGCGCAGCGGCGGCGGCGCCTCCTGGCCCCTGACCGTGGCGGCCGTGTCGAACGCCGTGCCGTCGCCGGAGGTCTGGACGGTGAAGTCCTCCGGGAAGTTGGGGGTCCTGCCGTCGTCGGTCGTCTCGTCCGTGCGCGGGTAGAGCAGGATCCGGTCGAACCGCTGTTCCCTGCCGAGGTCGATCTGCACCCAGATGGGCGCGGCGAGGTCCTGGTCCTTGCGCTCCAGGCTCGTGTAGCCGAAGGGCGCGGCGTCGCTGGTGAGGTTGCCGTCCGTGACGGCCTTCGGCTCCCACTGGCCCCCGACGGTGTAGCTCTCCGACGCGGTGACCGGCGCCCTCGCCGCGAGGTTCGGGCCCGACGCCCCGTCCTGCACCTGGATCTCGGCGAGCTGGAGCCGCGACACCTTGTAGGGCCAGCCCTCCTTGATCGGCAGACCGAGCCGGGTCACGTTCACCCGGACGTACCGGGCGGTGCGGGCGGCGAACGCGACCGTCGCGGGCGCGGGCGCCGGGTCGGCCGACCACACCGGGTTCCCGATCCACGCGGCCGTCCAGTCGGCGGGGGCGAGCAGGCCCATCTCGAAGTGGGACGGCTCGCTCCACGCGGACGCGCGGCCCTGCCCGTCCCACACGCGGACCTGCCACGACGCGCGCTGCCGGGACTTCAGCGCACGTCCCGCGTACACGGCCGAGACGGCGCCTCCGGCGACCTTGCCGGAGTCCCACAGGTCGGGGTGGGCGAGGCGGGCGTCCGTGGTCGCCACGCGCACCTGGTAGGCGCTCTGCACGGCGTCGCGCGGCCCGGCGGCGAACCGCCAGCCGAGCGTCGGCGCCGTGTCGTCGATGCCGAGCGGGGCCGGCAGGTGGTCGACCCTCAGGCCGGTGGGGTGCAGCGTCCGGTGGGGGGCGGCCGCCGGCGCCGCCAGGGCGGGCGCCGCTACCGCGCCGCTCGCCGTGACCGCGGCGGCGGCGACCCCGCCTGCCTGGACGAACCTTCTCCGCGACAACTCGTTCATGCTGGGCTCCTCGGGGGGGTGGGTGGAGCGGTAGGGGGAAAGGCGGGGCGCCGGTCCGGTGGGTGCCGGTCCGCGCCCACCGGACGGTGCGTCAGGGGGCGGTGCCGTGGAAGGTGTGGGTGCCGGAGCCGACCACGGCGGGCTCGGCGGTACCGGGGACGTGCACCCGCGCGGTCGTGCCCGCCGGGACCGTGACCTGGAGGGTGACCTTGCCGTCCTCCAGCGTCCAGGAGGAGCGGACCTCGCCGAACGGCGTCCGCCGGGTGGCGGAGGCGCTGGTGAGGTCGCCCACCACGGCCGGGGCGATGACCAGGTCTCGGTACCCGGCGGAGCCGGGCGCCTGCCCGATGCCGGCGAGCCGGCCGGAGAACCAGGAGTCGATCGCGCCGAGCATGAAGTGGTTCTGCGACTGACCGGCGCCGCCGTCCCACGACTCGCCCAGGGCGGTGTTGCCGTGGGCGACCTGGTACCCGTAGCTCGGGCTGTCCGTCTGCGTCGCGACCTTGTAGATGACGTCGTCGGGCAGGACGCGGAACGCCGACGGCAGCGAGATCTCGCCGAGCAGCAGGTGGTATCCGGCGTTCCGGACACTGGCCACCAGGTGGTCCAGCAGCCGCCGGCGCTGGTCGGCGGGCACGGCGCCCATGTCCAGCGCGATGGCCTCGGCGCCCTGGCCGCCGCCCCCGAAGGTGCCGGTCGCGGGGTCGTAGAGCTTGTCCGACAGGGCCTTGGCGCTCCTGTCGGCCTTGGCCCGGTAGGCGGCGGCGCCGGCCTCGTCGCCGAGCGCGCCGGCGATCCGGGACATGGTGTCGGCGATCCGCCACCACCCGTACGTCCCCGAGACGACCTTCGGGAACGTGCGGTCGGGGGTGAACCAGTCGCCCAGGGTGTAGTCGGTCAGCCCGTCGGAGACGCGGCCCTCGATGTACGCGGCGTACCGCTTCATCGCGCCGTAGTACGTCCGCATGGTCTCGGTGTCGCCGTAGTTCAGGTAGAGCTGCCAGGGGACGGCGACGAACGCGCCGCCCCAGTTGGAGTCGTCCCTGTAGGTGCCCGGCAGGACCGTGTAGTCCGGGACCGTGGACGGGACGAGCCCGGCCTCGGTCTGCGCGTCCGCCATGTCCTGGACGATCTTGCGGAGCTGGGCGTGCACGTCGTAGTTGGCGGCGAGCGCGTCGCCGACGAGGTGGTCCTGCTCCAGCCAGCCGAGCTTCTCCCGGCTCGGGCAGTCGGTGAGGACGCTCATCATGTTCCCCTCGATGGCCCGGCGGATCAGCCCGTGGATGCCGTTGAGGAGGTCGTTGGACGAGCTGAACGAGCCCGCGGAGTCGTTGTCGGCGCGCAGCACCTGGCCCCGGACGGAGATCGTCGCGCCTTCCGGCAGGCCGCGCACCTCCAGGTAGCGGAAGCCGTGGTAGGAGAACCGCGGATGCCACGTCTCGGAATCCGCGGTGCGCGTCGTGTACTCGTCCCACAGCGGCGCCCCGACGTTGCTGGCCGACTGGAACGCGCGGCCGTCCTTGAGGCTCTCGGACGGCAGGATCCGCACGGACGTCCCTGCCGGGGCCTGGACGGTGATCTCCGGACGGCCCGCGATGTTGCGGCCGACGTCGAAGACCCGGTAGCCGTCGCCCGCCCCGATCTGCCGTCCCTCCAGCGTCTCGGCGACACGGACGGGTTCGGCGACCCGCCCGCTCAGCGCGCCGGGCGCCGTGACGGGCACGGCCGCCTCCCAGCCGGAGCGGGACGCGCCCGGCCTGTCCCAGCCGGGCCGCTCGCGGCGGGCGTCGTGGTCCTCGCCTCCGTACCAGTTGGAGAACGTGACGGGTCCGAGGACGGTCTTCCACGTGCCGTCGCTGGCCACCCGCACGACGCGGCCGTCGGCGAGGGTGACCTCCAGCTGGGCCATCAGCTTGGGGTCGCTGATCGTCCCGCTGAACTTGCGGTAGCGGTCGGGCGTGGAGATCACGTTGGCGATGCCGTTGCCCAGCTCGACGCCGAGCGTGTTTCCGCCGGAGCGCAGCATCCTCGTGACGTCGTACGTCGCGTACTGGACGCGCTCGGCGTACGCGGTGTTGGCCGGCTCCAGTTCGGCGTCGCCGACGCGGTGCCCGTTCAGCCGGGCCTCGTAGACGCCGAGGCCGGCCACGTAGAGGCGGGCCCGGCGGACGCCGCCGGGCAGCCCGAAGTCCTTCGCGAAGATCGGCAGCGCCTCGGGGACGAGGGACTCGGGCGGCTCCTGGCCGGTGACCGCCGCCTTCGCCGCGAAGGGCCCCTCGGCCGAGTCGGAGGCGGCGACCGAGAAGTCGACGGGGGCGTACGGGACCTTGCCGCCCTCGACGCCCTGGTCCGTGCGCGGGTAGAGGAGGACCTCGTCGAAGTCCTTGGCCGCCTGGAGGTCCACGGTGAGGGTGAGCGGCTTGTCGGAGACGTCCGCCTTGCCGTAGGCGGAGCTGGACCAGCCGGCGAACTCCTGGTTCGTGGTCTGCGTGCCGTCGGTGAGGTAGCGGGTCCCCCACTTGCGGTTGACGTTGCCGCCGTTGTCGGACGCGGTGACGGTCCTGCCCTTGGCGAGGTTGGTGTCCGGGTCGCCGGAACTGCGCACCTCCAGTTCGGCGAGCTGGAGCCGCCAGGTCCGGTCCGGCAGCTGCTCGACCTTGGGCAGGCCGAGCCTCGTCACGTCCAGCCGAACGTAGCGCGCGGTGGTCTTCGGCAGCTTCACCACGATGGGGGCGGGCTTCTTGCCGGTGACCTGCCAGTCCTTCTGGCCGATCCAGCCGCCCCGCCAGTCGCTCTGGGACGTCAGGCCCGTCTCGAACCAGGACGGCGACGACCAGCCGGAGGGCCGGGGGCCCGTCCAGACGCGGACGCGCCAGTACACCCGGGTCCGGCTGCCGATCGGCTTGCCCGCGTAGTCGGCGCGCTGGCCGGCGGACGCCACCCGGCCGGAGTCCCAGAGGTCGGGGCTTCCCTCCCGCAGGGCCTTCTCGCTCGTGGCGGCCTGGATCCGGTACGCGGTCTGGGTGACGTTCCGCCCGCCCTGGAGCTGCCAGGTCAGCGGCGGCGTCGTGTCGTCGATGCCGAGGGCCTGGCCGAGGTCGGCGGCCTTCAAGCGGGTGACGTGGGCCTCCGCGTCCGCGTGAACCGGGGCGGCCAGGAAGGTCAACGGGAGGGCGACGGTGACCGCGGCGGCCGCCAGGCCGCGCAGTGGCCTGCGCGAGGCGGTGGTCATGCGCGGTCGCTCTGGAGCCGGTGGGACCCGCGCAGCCCCTCGATGTAGACGTACTCGCCGTCGCTGTGGACGCCCTTGGCTCGTGCGCGGGCGCCGTCCCAGACGAGGCGTCCGTCGACGCGGACCTCGACCCGGGCGCCGAACGTCGGCACGCCGGCGCGGCCGACGGTGGTGCCCGGAGCCTTCAGGTGCGCGGAGTAGGTCCCGCCGGAGACCTTCCAGGAGGCGTCGACCGCGCCGACCGGCGTGGTGATCCGGCCTTGCGCGAACGTGAGGTCGGCCGGGTGCGGGACGAAGTCGAACGACCGCCCGCCCGTGCCGGTGGGGTTCAGGCCGAGGACGGAGAACGTGAGGGCCGGGGTCGGGCCCGTCGCCCAGGCGTGCGCGAGGCTGACGTAGGAGCTGCAGAAGACGCACCCGTCCCCCGGGTTGCGGAACGACTCCCAGAAGGTGCTGCCGGTCCCCTCCGGGTGGTTGAGCATGTAGCCCCACTGGCGCCGGATGATGTCCACGCCGGCCTGGTCGGCGGCCTGGCCGCCGGCGGCGAAGTGGGCGTTCACCTCCATGGAGCCGGAGAAGACGCCGGGGTTGCCCTTGTTCTCGGGGGCGGTCGAGGTGATCTCGTTCCAGTTGCCCTTGAGGGACTCGCTGATGCGGCGCGCCTGCCGCCGGTCCGCGAGGCCGTACCAGACGGCGAGGGAGTTGTCCGCCTGCGGGTGGATCGTCGAGTTCGGATAGAACTTGTACGCGCCGGCGGCCTCGTCCCAGAAGTTCGCGTTGATGGCGGTCCGGAGCGCGGCGGCCCGCTCGGCGTAGGACGCGGCCAGGGAGTCGTCGCCCTGCGCCTTGGCGAGCTGCGAGCCGGTGTCGAGGACGCGCCACATCAGCACGTTCGCGATGAGGTTCTCGCCCTTGGCCAGGATCCGGACGGAGTCGGACGTCCCGGTGATGGACACCAGGCCCTTGTCGTCCATCTTCCGGGTGATGAAGTCGACGCCCTTCCGGTACCGGTCCCACACGCCGGACACCCAGCCCGTGTCGCCGGTGTAGCGGTAGTAGTCCCAGCTCGCGGCGAGCGTCCACAGGTGGTAGGTGTCCGAGCCGTACTTGTTCAGCTCGGGCCCGGCGTAGGGGAGCTCGCCGGTGTCGCGCTGGTGCTGGTACACGGTGGTGAGCGCGTTGCGGGCGGACTCGGTGTCGTTGAACGCCGCGTAGGCGCTCGGGATCTCGATGCCGAGGTCGCCGGGCCAGACCGTCCGGTCGCGCTTGGCGCCGTCCACCAGGATCGTGTCGCCGACGCCGATGTCGCCGGTGCTGTCCCACAGCGCCGCCGGGGGCTCCCAGACCCGGCCCGTCTTCGGGGAGATCGTGTTGAGCTGGACGGTGTAGGCGCCCGCGTACCAGATGCGGTTGAGCAGGTCGTCGCTCGAATAGAAGTAGTTCGCGTACTTCGACGGGTCCTTCATCGCCGGCGCGGGGGTGAAGGACAGCGACACCCTGTCCAGGTCGACCCGGCCGCCGGAGGACAGGAAGATCGTCAGGTAGCGGAAGCCGCCCCGGAGCAGTTCGGGGGGCGTGGTGTAGGACGTGGCGCCGTCGACGTCAACGGAGAGGGCGCCGTCGCGGCTGCGGGGGCCTCCGGTCGACGCGTCGCTCGTCGTGTCCACGTAGGTGGACGACTCGGAGAACGCGACGCCGACCTTCTGCGGGCCGTCCGACCCGGCGAAGTGCAGCGTGGTGAGTCCGCTGACCTCCTTGCCGAAGTCGAGCGTGACGGACGATCCGGCCCCGGTCAGGCTGGTCGTGCCGCCCTTCAGGACGGCGGCCGGGTCCGCCACGGTGCCGCTGGTCCTGAAGACCGACACCGGGTGGAGCGTCCGCGACGAGGGAGACAGGTTGTAGCGCTGCCACGGGGCCGCGTCGCGGCCCGGCTCGGCGTAGGCGGTGCCGAGCGGGGCCGCCTGGGCGGCGGTGAGGGCGGACAGTCCGAGAGCGACGGCGGCTACGCCGCGACGGCGCCTGGATACGCTGGTGTGCATGGGTTCCTCGCGAATGTGTTCTTAGCGGGACATGGGGTGAGGGGTCCACCGTGCGGGAGGGCGGGCCAACGCCCTCCCGCACGTTCGGCGGTTCAGCGGGCGGGGACCACCGCCTCGCCGTAGGGAACGAGCCTGACCGGCCCGACCAGCCCGTACCTCTGGCGGGACGCGCCGCCGTACACGCCGGGGTCGGAGACGCGGAGCCGGTTGTTCAGCGTCGTGGCGACCTCGACCTCGATCGTGTTGGCGCCCCGGCGCAGCCAGGGGCCGATGTCCACGACCGGGACGATCACGCTGACCGGGAGCCGGTGGCCGTTGACGGTCACGCGGCAGGTGTCGAAGACCTCGCCGAGCTCCAGCACCGCGCCGCCGCCCGTCCAGTCCACGGTGGTGCTGTAGGTGCCGATGCCGGAGACGTCCGCGAGTTCGGGGATGTCCGGCCACGCCTTGAGCCCGTCGAGCTCCAGGTCGTGCCGCTTCACTCCGTCCGGCGTCATGTCCTCCACCTGGAGCCGCCAGGCGGTGAGGGTCCGCGCCTCGGGCACGGCGCCGATCACGGTCTGCACGGTGCGGCCGCCGCGCAGCGTGGTGGAGTAGGTGCCCGCGGCCCTCGCGCGGGCGACCAGGCGCTGCCGGTCGACGCGGAGCTCGGCCTGCGAGGCGGTGGCGGACGGGGCCTCACCGCCGCGCGCCAGAATGATCACGGTGGCCTCGGACGGCTGCAGCGCCACCCGCAGCGTGATCGTGTCGCCCTCCTCGCGGTAGACGGCGACCCGCTCGGTCTCGCCCGTCCACAGGTCCAGCCGGTACGGGACGGCCTCGCGGTCGGACCGGGTGAAGGTGACCTCGTGGTCGATCGCCGCGACCGGCGGCTTGACGGTCTCGGCGTGCTTGCCGTTGCAGAGGTAGAAGTAGTCGGCGCGGCCGTCCCGCCGGTGGGCGGTGAGGAGCGTGGACGCCTCCGCGTAGGCGACCGCCGGGCGCAGGCCGAGGTCGGCCAGCGCCCCGGGCACGTCGGCCTCGGCGGCGACGACGCGGACGCGCGGCTGCGCGAACACCTGCGTGAGGACGGCGCGCAGCTGCTCGTTCTCGCCGTGGCGCGCCAGGCCGGGGACGGTCGCGGCCGACCAGTCGCCGAGGAACACCAGCGGCAGGCCCGCCTTCGTCAGCCTGAGCATGGTGCGGGCGGTGCCGAGCGGCAGCGTGCACTCGTTGCCGCCGAAGCGGTCGCCCTCGACGAACACGACCTTGTAGGCGGGGCCGTCGGGGGCGAGCCGCCCGCCGGACACGGTCGCGGACGGCAGGTCGAGCAGCGGCGCGCTGATGAGCTGGTGCGTCCAGCCCAGCGGAACGCCGCTCTTGGTGAACCACCCGGCGCCGATGCCGGTCTTGGTGTAGCCCTTCTGGCGGAACACGGCCACGTCGATGCGGCTCTTGCCGGCCTGCATGGCCAGGTGGACGCGCGCCAGGTAGCCGGCCACGTCGGGGACGTGCCGCCAGGTCGGCTGGCGCGGTCCCCACGACTCGGAGAACCCGATGCCGCCGTTGTAGGGGGTGAAGGCCGCGAAGCCCGGCCACGCCGCCCCCGGCGCGGCGGCGTAGGAGAAGCCGTGCAGGACGGTCTGGTTGAGCCCGGCCGCGTAGGCGCCGCCCATCGTGCGGAGGAACTTGCCCCAGGTGGTGTTGTAGGCGCCGCCCTGGTAGGCCCCCGCCTCGCAGGAGAGGACCTTCCGTCCCCCCATGTCGCGGCCGCCGGCGAGGGCGCGGTAGTCGTCCAGGTTCTTGAACCCGAGCGACTCGCCCTCCGGGACGTCCAGGATCGCGGCGGTGTGGATGGCGTCGGTCTCCAGCCCGTACGGCTGCGCGCGGTACTCCAGCCCGATCGAGTGCGCCCACTTCGCGAGCGCCGCGAAGTGGAACTCGTTGAACAGGTCGGAGACCGTCTGCCAGAAGTCGTGGCGGACGTGGGCGGTGGTCGCCGCGTCGTAGGCGAACTTGGTGTTCTCCTTGAGGCGGACGATCACCGGCAGGTACGGCATGAGGTCGTAGCCGCGGCGGCGCCGGAACTCGGCGGGCAGGTCGGGCGTCCAGTTCAGCGCCGCCGTCTCCAGCTCGATCGAGTCCTCGAACAGCGTCCCGCCCGCCCGCTTGATCAGCTTGCGGATGTCGCGGGTGAGCAGGCGCGCCTCCCAGAACGCGGTGACGGCGCGGGTCCCGGCGCGGCTGAAGTGGTCGACGACGCAGCTGTCCGGGGACGAGTGCGGGCCGGACTCCGGCCGCTGCCCGCTGCCGCGCCGCCAGTAGGAGAACAGCAGCCAGTCGCCGCCCTCCGGGGCCGTCCAGGTGATCCGCTCCCCCGCGACCTTCGAGGTCAGGTCGGTGAACGACGCGGGGTCGAGGCCGGTCTCCTTGCGGGTGGTGTTCGCGGCGGCGGTCCGCACGGCGTGCACGGCGACGAGGTGCCGCCTCGTCACGCCGTCCTCGGGCGCGGTGACCGGCTCGGGGACCGGGCCGTCATGGGTGGCGCCGCCCGCGACGGGCACCGTCCCGTACGCGAGTTCCTGGACGGCGGCCTCGTCGTCCGGCGTGATCGTCGGGACGGCGGCGGGCCAGGCCGGGCCGATCGTCAGGTCGACGGTCACGCCGCGCCGTTCCGCCTGGTCGAGCGCTGCCTCCACGCCGGCGTTCCAGGCCGGGGTGCCCCAGCCGTGGCCCGCCGGGTCCAGGACGGACTTGTCGCGGATGCTGTGGTGCACCGCGACGATCTCCGCGCCGCCGAACCCGGCGTCCGCGATCTGGTCGATCTCGCGCCGGATCTCCGCCGGGTCGACCAGGCCGTCCGGCCACCACCAGCGGAACCGGGGCCGCACCGCCGCGCCGGGGCGGGCGAACCCGCCCGCCGCCGGCCCCGCGGGGAGACCGGGCGCGGCCTGGGCGGCGGCCTCGCCCCCGAGGACCGGGCGCGGCCTGGGCGGCGGCCTCGCCCCCGAGGACCGGGCCCGCGCCCGCCACGACGGCGGCCGCGGCGCCGATCTGGAGGGCGCGCCTGCGGGTGAACCCCTGCCCCGTGCGTTCGTCGTTCACTGTCTTCTCCTGATCACTGTGATGCGGCCGGAGCCGACCGGGCCGATGGTGAGGAGCCGGCCGGTGGCGTCCCGGCTCGTGGCGCGGGGGGCGCGGGCATGGGGGCCGGCGACGCCGTACGCGCGCGGGTCGTCGTCGCCGGTCTCGACGACGACGCGGGCGGACGCGCCGGGCGGCACGTCCACGTCCAGGCGGTACCGCTCGGCGCGGTCGAGCGCGACGGAGACGGGGCCGCGGATCGTCGGGACCCGCCCGGAGATCCGGGTCAGGTCGCCGGGGCGCGGCCGGACCTCGATCTCGGCGGCTCCCGGCGCGGTGATCCGCACGCCGAGGACATGGCGCGGGATGACGTTCGCGGGCGCCGAACCCCAGGCGTGCGAGAACGTCATGTTGGGCTTGAGGGACGGGTCCCAGGCCTCGGCCACGATGGTCGCGCCGAGGTCGTCCAGCATGTGCAGCCAGGAGCTCATGCCGCCGGCCGTCATCAGCCCGATCGCGGCTTTGGCCTGGCCGGTGGCGAACAGGGCGTCCAGCAGGAACTGCGCGCCGTAGACGCTGACCTTCATGCCGCCGTCCGCGAGGGTCTGCCCCAAGGCGCGGACGACGGGGTCGGGAACCGTTCCGGGCCCGGCCACGCCGAGCGCGACCGGGAACACGGTGGCGTGCTGCGCGCTGTGGGTGGTGCCAGCTCCATCGACGAACCGTCCGTTGGACGCGTCGAGCAGCTTCTCCCGCATCGCCTTGGCCAGCGTGTCGGCGCGCTCCCGCCAGCTCTTCGCGTCGGCGGTCCTCCCCAGGGCGTCCGCGATGTCGGCCATGGCGGTGAACGCGGCGTACTGGCAGGCGTTCACGACGGTGTTGACGTCGGTGAACACGTAGCCGTCCCGATTGGACGCGGGCCAGTCGACCAGGTCCTGGGTGGGCGAGGCGGGCTTCTTGTGGACGAGCCCGTCCTCGCCGAGGTGGGGCGTCAGATGCTTGGACGCGAGGATGTCGTAGTCCGCGGCGAGCTGCTCCGGGTCACCGGTGTGCAGGTAGTCCTGCCAGGCCGACATGACGCTCATCAGCCGGTACTCGGTCGGCCAGGTGGGGTTGCGGGCCAGGTAGGCGTCGGAGGCGCGGGCCAGCGCGAACGAGCGCTGCACCGCGTACTCGGACGCCTGGTTGATGAGCGCGTCGCCCTCGTAGGGGCCGCGTTCGCGCGTCGGCGTGTCGGTGTAGAGGTCGCCGCGGGTCGCCTCGATCGAGTAGCGGCACAGCTCGTACACGCGGTCGAGGTCGGGGCTGGAGCTGGAGAACGACGCGTCGGAGTCGCGCCAGGCGGCCCGCCAGGCGCGTCCGGTGACGGCCTGCGACAGGTCGAGGTCGTCGTCGCAGACGAGCTGCGCGTAGCGGAACCCTCGGTAGCCCCAGTGCTCGATGGTCTGCTCGCCGTCGCGGAGCGTCCACACCTCCCGGTAGGTGACGCCGGCGCGGAGCGCGTGCCTGACCGTCCCGTCGGCGTTCAGCTCCTCGCCGAGCCGGACCTCGACGGTCTGCCCGGCCTTGCCGCGCACGGACAGGCGCAGACCGCCCGCGATCTCCCGTCCGAGGTCCACGAGCCAGGTGCCGGACGAGACCTTCCGCACGGACGCGGGCCCGGCGTCGTACAGCCCGACCGGTTCGACGAGCGCGGGCTCCAGCCCGCCGATGGCCGCCTTCGCCACCGCCGGCTCCCAGCCGGAGTCGTCGAAGCCGGGGCTCGTCCATCCGGCCGGCTCCTGCCGCATGTCCCAGTACTCCTGGGGGCCGGTGTAGAAGCCGGAGCCGATCGTCCCGGCGTCGCGCAGCAGCCCCGCCTGGCGGCGCGCCTTCCACGCCGGGCCGCTCCCGACGGTGGTGGACGTCCCGTCGGCGTAGGTGACGACGAGCTCGGCGAGGAAGCGCTTGTCCTCCGGGGTGAACGCCAGGGCGGCGAGCGCGTTGCGCCGGCCCGGCTCCAGCGCCTCGGTCACGTCGAAGGAGTGGTACTTCGGCGCTCCGGCCCCGCCCCGCATGGAGGCGAAACCGGCCACCTCGCCGTTGACCCAGATCTTCGCCGGGTACTGGCGGATCGACGCCGGAGACTGGGCGGCGACGTGGAGCACGGCGGCCGCGATCGGCTTGCCCTCCGGGACGAACTCGGTGCGCAGCAGCGCCCAGGAGTCGTCGGGCGACCCGGCCGAGGACAGCGTCGACTGCCCCTTGGCCAGGGTCAGGGCGCCGCCGGCGACCGTGCCGGCGCCGAAGGTGCCGCGGCCGTCGGAGAAGTCCTCGTCGATGATCGCTTCACCGTCCGGGCCGGTGAAGGTGACGCGGTCCCACACGTTGGCCTCGGTGGAGCCGTTGCGCATCCCGACCGTGCCCGTCCGGTACGTGGCGTCGGTCGTGGTGTCGACCTCGGCCCCGTCGACGGACGTCCGGAAGGTGGAGCCCTCCATCTCGACCGCCACGTCGTACCAGCGGCCCGTCTCGACGGGGAACGGCAGGCGCTTCTCCTCCAGCACCTGGTAGGCGCCGTTCACGCAGACGTGCTTCTTCAGGACGCCGGGAGAACCGGCGCGCAGCTGCCACAGGTAGTTGGCGCTCGTCCCGGACGCCCGGAACCAGATGCTCGCCGCGACCGAGGTGATCTGGAGCCGAGCCTTGAGGACGCCGTCGCCGGGCGCCCGCGCGGCCGCCGTCCAGATCGGCTCGGCGGACCACTCGCCGACGCCCGTGGCCAGCAGTGCGGGCTCGGACCAGCGGGACGCCCTGGGCCCGTCGAACGTCCGGACCCGCCACCAGTACGGCGTGCGCGGCGCCAGCGCCGGACCGCCGTACGGCACGGCGACGGACGCCGCCGACGCGGCCTTCCCGCTGTCCCACACGTGCGGGCCGCGCTCCAGGCGGGCCGGCGTGGTGGCGAACTGCACCTGGTAGTGCGTCTGCTTCGTCCCCGGGCCGAGGTCGGCGACCTGCCAGCTCAGCCTCGGCCGGGCGGCCGTGACGCCGAGCCCGTCCGGCAGCAGGGAGGTCAGCAGCCCGGACGGCGTCCGGGCCGCCGGGGCGGCCGGGGACGCCGACGCGGCGCCCCCGGCGGAGCCGAGCACGACCGCGCCCGCCACCCCGGCCGCCGACGCGCCGAGGAAGTCCCGGCGGCTCATCCCGATCCTTGGTCGTTCGGTCATCGCCGGGCTCCTCAGAGGTGGTCGGAACGGAAGGTGAGGTGCCCGGAGCCGGCTTCGAAGACGGCGTAGCCGTCCTTCATGCCGGTGAAGCGGGCGCCGCCCGGCCCGGAGACGTGCACGTCGCCCGCGGCGCGGGCCGGGACGTGGATCTCGGCGCGGACGTTGACGGGGATGTCCGCGTCGAGCGAGAAGCCGCCGCCGGCCCGCTTCCACGTGACGCCGACGTCTCCGCGCTGCAGCGGGACGGTCCCGGACGCGCGGTCCAGCCCGGTCAGCGGCGGCCTGATCCGCACGGCGGCCGAGGCCGGGGCGGTCACGGCGACGCCGAGGAGGGTCCGCTGCACCTCGACCAGCGACGTCGCGCCCCACGGGTGGGAGTGGCTCTGCCCGGTCTCCGGGGCGTCCCACGACTCCCACGTGAAGGTGCCGCCGCGCGCGAGGATGTTGCCCCAGCCCGGTCCCCGCGAGTCGGTGAGGCGGGTGACGACGTCCGCGGGACGGCCGCCGAGCGCCTCCAGCAGCCGGTGCGCGGTCATCGGCCCCATCTGCATGCCGAGCCCGGCGACGTACGACTCGACCTCGGCCCGGCCGTCGGCGGGGGCGACGCCGTAGGCGAGCGCGTAGGCGTTGGCGATCTGCGAGGCGTGCGCGCTCTGGGAGCCGTCGCTCCTCAGTCCGTCGATGTAGACGCCGTCCGGGCGGCGGAGCCTGGCGTTGATGTTGCCGGTGAGCGCGGCGGCGTCCTTGCGCAGCGCCTCCGCGTCGCCGGTCCTGCCGAGCGCGGCGGCGGCGCGGGCGGTGGCGTTCAGGACGTCCACGCCGAGCACGTTGATGACCGTGCGCGCGGCGGTGTCCATGTCGTGGCCGTACCGCATGGTCGCCGGCCAGTCGATGATGCCGTACTTGTAGGCCCCGGAGCCGCCCTCCAGGTTGGTGACCAGGCCCGTCCCCTCCGCGACGTAGCGGCGGACGTAGCCGGCGACCGCGCTCATCACGGGGTACGCGTCCGCGAGCGTGGCCGCGTCGCCGGACTGCTGGTAGTAGTCCCAGACCCAGCCGGGGAACATCTCGGTGTAGTCGGGGATGTCGCGCTTGCCGTCGCCGTTCGGGTAGACGGCGTTGAGGCGCCCGTCCGGCCAGTACCGCGCCTGCGACGCCATGAACTCGCGGATCGCCTGCCGGGTGAGGCGCCGCTCCCCGTAGGCGCCCATCATGGCGATCGAGGTGTCGACCGAGTCGCCGAGGAACTGCCCCTTCTCCCGGGTCGGCGTGTCGAGGAACTGGGACTGCGATCCGTACAGCGCCGACCGCGCCATCAGGTCGTACGCCGCGTTCACTCCCGCGTCCGACGTGCGGAGGCCGCCCTCGCGGGTCACCTCGTTGTGCTGGACGACGGCGGAGACGTCGTCCGCCTCGGCCCCGGAGCCCGGCGCGATCTCCAGGTAGCGGAAGCCGACGTAGGTGAGCGGCCGGAAGGTCTGGTCGCCGTCGCGCTGGGTGTAGCCGTAGCCGAGGTTGGTGTCCTGGTTGTCGCTCTTGGAGCGGGAGACCGTCCCGTCGTCCTTGAGGACGTAGGAGGCGTACATGTCGACGTGCCGGCCGGCGACGCCCTCCCGGAACCGCACCACCGGCACGGCCGGGATCACCTTCCCGAAGTCGGCGACCAGCGCGCCCGAGTCCAGCCGCGTGACCTTCACCGGCCGGACGGTCCGGTACGCGAGCGCGGTCTCCTGGCCGTGCAGGTGCTTGAACCCCGACGCGGGGTGGGCGCCGACGACCACCGGGTCCTGCCACGAGGACGCGTCGAAGCCGGGCTGGTCCCAGCCGGCCTGCACGGCGGTACCGTCGATGTCCTCGACGTAGTCGCCGCCGTCCCCGTTGCGCTTCGGCGCCGTCTTCCAGGGGGCGCGCGTCACCTTCCACGTCCCGTCGGTGACGACGACCTGCCGCGTCCCGTCGGCGTGGTCGATGACCAGCCGGACGAGCAGGCCGGGCTCGCCCTTCGGCCGCCCCTGCCCCGACCCGTACCAGTGGTAGAGCGCGCCGATCGTGGCGGGCCGCCCGGCCTTCACCTTCGAGGTGACGTCGACGGTCTTGTAGAAGCCGTCGTCGGCGTACTCGAAGGCGGGGCCGCGGTCGACGGTCTCGCCGTTCAGGTGCAGCGCGTACTGCTGACCGGCCGCGATGTGCACGCGAGCGCGCACGACCTTCGACTCGCCGACCGTGAAGTCCTTGCGGGCGAGGGTGTAGTCGTCGGCCTCCGCGGTGGTGCGCCGGATCCAGGTGGCCTGCCAGTCCCGGTCGGCGAGCCCGGTGTCGAACGCGGCGGGCCGCGCCCACGGAGAGCGCTTTCCGGAGCCGTCCCAGGTCCGGACGGTCCACGTGTACGACGTCTCCGGCGCGAGGGACGGGCCGGCGTACCTCACGTACTCCTGGCTCCCCGACCGGACGCGGCCGCTGTCCCAGACCGCCGTGCCGGACGGCCCCCGCACGATGATCTCGTAGGCGCTCTGCACCTCCCCGGGGTCGCGGTCGCGGGGCGTCCACCCGAACAGCGGCGCCCCCTCCACGCTCAGCGGGCGCGCCTGGTCACCCACGGTCAGCGCCACGGGGGACTGCGGCGCGTGCCCTGCTCTCAGCGCGGCCTGCGCGGTCCCGGGGAGACCGGCGGCGAGGGTCGCCGCCACGGTGGCGACGGCGAGGGCGACGGCACGGCGTTCGGCATGGCGGGTCTTGTCACGGCGAATCATCTGAAGCAACCTCCACGTCGTTGCTGCGGCTTGCGGTGATCTGCCGGAAGGAGCCGGGGCGGACCGCGCCCGCGGGGGGGCGTCCCGCCCCGGCCCCTCTCCGGCTACGGCCGTACGGAGAACCCGCTCATCTGCACGTTCGCGCCGACGCCGTCCCAGCTCCTGGTGATGTCCAGGCGCACGTAGCGGGCGCTGACCTTGGCGAAGGCCGTCGTCCCGCCCTCCTTCGGCGTGTCCGTCGCGGTCGCCACGGTGCGCCAGTTCCGGCCGTCCGAGGAGACCTGGACGCCGTAGTCGCGGGGCCCGTAGTTGGAGCGCCCTCCCACGACGACCGAGCCGAACTCGACCGGCGCGCCGAAGTCGACGCCGTAGCGCACCGGGTCGGCGGGGGTCGGTCCCTGGCCGGCGGCGCGTCCCCACGACACCCAGAACGTGCTGGGCGAGCCGTCCACGGCGAGCTTGGCCGGGTACCGGTCCTGGCCGGCGTCGGCGACCACCCGCGGGAACGGCGTGCCGCCCGGGTTGAGGGCGAGGTCGCCGGAGTGCCGCAGGGTCACCGCCGCGGCGGCGGACGGCCCGGCGTCGCTGCGCGCGGTCACCTTCAGGGTGCTCGTGCCGGACGCGACGCCCTTGTCCCGCAGCGCGACGGGCACCGTCACCGAGCCGCCCGCCGGAACCGTGACGCGGCCCCGCTCCGGCTCGGCGCCGATCCCCTCGGCGGCGGACGCGGAGACCGTCACGTTCGCCGCGCGCCCGGAGGCGTTGGTGACCAGCACGGTCGCGCGGTTGTAGCCGCCGTCCGCCAGCGGCAGCTCCGGTTCGAGGGCCTCGACGGCCAGCACCGGGCGGTCGCCGCCGGACGGGGTGAGGGCGACGGGGCCGAACAGCCCGTAGTCCATCGGCGCCCGCGACGAGGCCCCGGTGCCGGGCGCGGCGCGGACCGCGTTGAGCAGCGTGGAGGCGACCCGCACGGTGATCGTGTTGGCCCCGGGCCGCAGGTACCGCCCGACCTCGACGTGCCGCAGGTCCGCCTGGTTCAGCGGTGGCAGGTCGTGCCCGTTGACGTTCACGCGGACGGTGTCCACCGGCGTCCCGAGGTCGAGCGCGACGCGGTCGATGCCCTTCCAGCCGTCGTCCAGGGTGACGTTCGCGGTGTAGGTGCCCACGCCCGAGACGTCCGCGAGGTCGACGGGATGGCCGTTGGCCTTGGTGATCGCCGACCAGGCGGGCAGCGCGCCGCCCTCCCCGGCCTTCACCGCGACCGGGCCGAGCGTCTTGTGCGCGGTGTCGCCGGGCCTGCCGGACGGGCCGGGGCCCCAGGAGTCGACCGACAGCGACCACTCGTCCAGCCTCACCGGTTGGGGGACGGCCGCCGCGCCCTGCGCTCCCGGCGGGCGTGAGCCGCCCGCGGGCCCGGTGAAGGCGGCGTCGCGCCGCGGCGTGACCGCGATGACCGCGGCGTCGTTCCCGGCCAGCCGGACCGGGACGGTGACGGTGCCGTGGCCGGACGTGTAGTCGGCGATCGGGGTGATCTTTCCGGTCCAGGTGTCCAGCCGGTAGGGCACGCCCTCGCCGGTCAGGGTGATCTTCTGCGCGGTCGCGGTGTTCGTCTGGTTGTACAGGTAGTAGTAGTCGGTGGAGCCCGCCTGGCGGCGCACGTCGAGGATGGCGCCCGAGCCGTCGTGCGGCGCGGCGGCCGGCGTGACGCGCAGGCGCCGCAGCGCGTCCGGCGCGTCCGCCTCGCTCGCCACCCGCACCACGCCGCGCTGCCGGAGGAGTTCGGAGACCACCGACCGCAGCCGCGCGTCCTGCCGCGCCGCGTCGCCGTTGCCGGGCACCGCGCTCGGCACGTCCCCGACGATGACGACGGGAAGCCCCTGCCGCGCCAGCCGCAGCAGCTTCTCAGCGGCGTCCACCGGCATCGTCTTCTGGTCGTTCAGCAGCACCGCGTGGTAGGCGGAGCGGTCGCCGAACAGGGCGCCGCGGGAGAAGGAGGCGTCCTTGCGGCGCAGCAGCGCCGGGCTGAGGTACTCGTAGGTGTACCCGGCCGCCGCCAGCGCCGAGGAGCTCTGGATCAGCTTGTTCGACCCGCTGCCGGTGGTGCCGGTGCCGTTCATGCCGAAGTCCTGCCAGTACACGGCCAGGTCGAAGCGGGGCTTGCCCTGCCGCAGCACCAGCTGCATCCGGGCCAGGTTGTCGTTGACCGCGCGGTAGTCGGCCCAGTTCGGGCCGCCCTTGTCGCCGAACGCCTCCGAGTAGGAGGCGTTGCCGCCGTAGGTCATGCCGGGCCAGGCCGACTGCGGCCCGGCGCCCGCGGGGCCCCTGCTCAGGTACGGGAAGCCGTGCCAGACGACCTGGTTCACGCCGCCCGCGAGGCCCCGGTAGACGGCCTGGAGGTTGGAGGCGTCCGATCCGGCGCCGGCCGTCGAGCCCCACACCGAGGAGGAGAAGGCGCAGCACTCGTCGGACACCACCGGCCGCCCGGACACGTGCGCGCCCGTCGCGACGACCCGGTAGTCCTGGACGTTGCTGTAGGCCCCGACCGACTGCCCGAACGCCAGGGACTCTCCCTCGGGCACGTCGACGTGCGAGGCGGCCTCCGCGACGTCCACCGGGATGCCGTAGGGCTGGATGCGGGTGCTGATGTGGTGCTTGTGGGCCCACTCGCGCAGGACGTCGAGCCGGTTGCTGATGTAGAGGTCGCTGAGGGTCTGCCGGTAGTCGGTGCGGACCCGGGCGCCGACGCCGCCGCCGAAGTCGAAGAACGGCCGGTCGGTGATGCCCTGGTCGCCGGCGCCGGCCAGGGCGGGGAGCACCTCGACCGGGGAGTAGCCGCGCCGCTTCGTCCACTGGTCGACCAGCTCGGACGTCCACTTCTGGGTGGTGCCCAGTTCGAGCGAGTCCTCGAACAGGTCGCTCTCGCCCATCTGGGCGAGCAGCTTCCGCACGTCGGGGGTGAGGATGTGCTCGTCGTAGAAGTCCGTGGTCGCCTTGGCCCCGGCCTCGCCGAACGGGTCGAGGGCGTAGTTGGTGCCGGTCGCGGTGTAGCCGGACAGGGACTGCCCGCTGGGCGTCTGGTAGAAGGCGATCAGCGCGTAGGTGCTCTCGCCGTCGCTGGGGAAGTCGACCGCGAGGCCGCCCTGCGCGTCCACCTTCGAGGTGACGTCGGTGACGCCCTCGCGTTCCAGCATCCGCGGGCCGCTCGACGTGGCGCATCCCGCGTCGGAGCACTTGGCGACGAGCGCGGCGACGAGCGTCCTCTTCGCCCCGGCGGGCGGCGCGACGTTGAAGTTGGTGGGCAGCGCCCCCGACCTGCCGGTCCCGCCCTTGTGGAACTCGTGGGAGAAGACGATCTGCTGCTGCGCGCTCGGATCGTTGACGTCGTCGACGGTGGGGACGGTCGCGGGCCAGCGCGGGCCGATGGTGAAGTCGAGGCCGAGCCCGTTGGCCTTGGCCGCGGCCAGCATCGTCCGGGTCTTCTGCGCCCAGAGCGGGGTGCCCCAGCCGTAGGTCTTCAGGAACTCCGGGGAGTTGTTGCCGGCGCCCTCCACGCTGAACGGCGCGACCTCGGCTCCGCCGCCGCCCGCCTTCCTGATCTGTTCGAGCTCCGCGGCCAGTTCCTTGTCGTCGGTGTGGGCCAGCGGCTGCCACCAGCGGTACTTGGGCCGCACGGACGCCGGGGGGTCGGCGAAGGTTCCGCGGGTCAGGGCCGGGACGTCCGGCCCGAACGGCGGAGCGGTCTCGGCCGCCCCGGCGGCGGCGAGCCCGGACACGGCCAGGAGCGCGGCCGCCGGCACCGCCAGGAGCCGAGCTTTGGAATGAGTCACGAGGAGTAGCCCTCCAGCTCGATGACGCGGCTGTAGTTGTGGTCGTTGGAGTCGCGGACGAGGAGCCGGAGCGCCGACGCCCGGACGGGCGCGAAGGTCCTCTCGACCGTGCCGGCGGTGCTGCCGGCGACCGTCGCGACCGTCGTCCACGTCCCGTCCACGCGGGCCTGGACGTCGAAGTCGCGGATTCCGGTCTTGGCGGCCGGGTGCGCCGGGTCGTCGAGCGTGAAGACCTTCACGCGGCCGACGCGGCGCGGCTCGTCCCAGGAGGCGGTCAGGGTGTCGGGGAAGTCTCCGGCGGTGTCGTCGTTCCAGCCGCCGACGCCGTTCAGCCACACGCCGGAGTCGGTGCCGCCGTCGTTGGTCCAGGCGGGCGACGAGCCGCTGTGGGTGCTGGACGCCGACATCTCGGCGACGCGCACGAGGTTGCCGGTGACGCGCACCGGGGCCCGCACGCTCTCGTCGTCGACGGTGACGGTGACCGTTCCCTCGGTCGCCTCGCCGGTGCGCCTGATCGCGACCGGGACCTCCGTGGAGCCGCCGGCCGGGATCGTGACCCGTCCCGCGGCCCCGGCGGTGAAGCCGTCCGTCGCGGCGGCCTTCACCGGGACGGTGACGGCGTGCCGCTCGAGGTTGGTGACGCGGAACCGGGCCGTCGAGGACTCTCCGTCGATGACGGGGACGTCGGCGCCGAACGGGGGTTCGACGGCGAGCTGGGTGCGGTCCTGGTGCACGGCCTCGGGCGTGCGGACGTTGAACGTCCAGGACCCGGATCCGACCTCGTACACGGCCCGCCCGTCCTGGACGCCCAGGGACCGGGCACCCGCCGGGGCGGTGGCGCCGGACGCGCCGAGCAGCGGCACCTCCACGCGGGCGGGGGCGCCCGGCGGGACGGTCACGTCGAGCCGCAGGTCGTGCCCGGAGCGGCGCCACGCGCTGGAGACCGCGCCGCGGGGTGTGCGGTAGGTGGAGGCGGCGCGGGTCAGGTCGCCGACGACGGCGGGCCGGACCACGAGCTTGCCGAAGGCGACCGAGTCGCCCGCCTGGCCGATCCCGGCGAGCCCGGCGCCGAACCACTCGTCGATCGCGCCGAGCATGAAGTGGTTCTGGGAGCCGTAGCCGGTCGGGCCGTCCCAGTACTCGGTGAGCGCGGTCGCGCCGTGCACGACCTGGTAGCCGTAGCTGGGGTCGGTGACCTGCTGGGCGACGGCCAGGATGACGTCGTCGCGTCCGGCCGCCGACAGCACCCGGAACAGGGCCGGCAGGGCGATCTCGCCGACGGTGAGGTGGTGGCCCTTGCCCTTGACCGAGGCGACGAGGTGGTCGAGGACGGCCTGGCGCTGCGCCTCGGGGACGATGCCGAGGTCGAGCGCGAACGCGTCCCCGGCCTGGCTGCCCGAGCCGTAGGTGTGCCCGGCCTCGTCCAGGTACTTGGCGTTGAAGGCGGCGGCGATGTCGCCCGCGAGCTTGCGGTAGCGGGCGGCGTCGTCGTCCTCGCCGAGCAGGCCCGCGACAGAGGCGAGCGCGGCGGCGCTGCGCTGGTAGCCGTAGGTGGCGGCGATCCCGCGCGGCGTGGTCTTGTCGACGGCGGCCCAGTCGCCGAGGCCGTAGTCGAGCAGGTTCCCCTTCGCCTTGGAGGTCAGGTAGTCCAGGTAGCGCTGCATGTTCGGGTAGAAGTCGCGCAGCGGGCGGGCGTCGCCGTAGGTGCGGTAGTGCTGCCAGGCGGCCAGGATGATGGCGCTGCCCCAGTTGGGGTCGTCGCGGACGCCGCCGGAGAACTGGACGTACTCGGGCGCGATGTCGGGGACGAGCCCGTCGGACGTCTGCGCCTCGGCCATGTTGCGCAGCAGCGCCGGGTAGTAGGCCGCGACGTCGTAGTTGCGGGTGACCGACCCCTGGACGAGCTGGGTCTCCTCCAGCCAGCCGAGCTTCTCCCGGTCGGGGCAGTCGGTGAGGATGCTGAACATGTTGCCCTGGATCGACCGGTCGATGATCTTGTGGATGCCGTTCAGCAGCAGGTCGGAGCTCTCGAACGAGCCGGCGGAGGCGTTGCCCGCGCGCAGCACGACCGCCGACACGGCGTCCGCGTCCGGGGCGGACGGCAGGCCCGTCACCTGGAGGTAGCGGAAGCCGTGGTAGACGAAGCGGGGGTGCCAGGTCTCGGTGCCCTCCCCGGCGAGGGTGTAGTGGTCCTCGATCGGGGGGCGCCGCGCCCCGCCGGCGATCATCGTGCCCTGCTCGACGAGGCCGTCCGCGCCGAGCCGCTCCCCCGGCGTGAGCGCCAGCTCCGTCCCGCGCGGGCCGCCGACCCGGATCTCCGGCCAGCCCGCGACGTTCTCACCGAGGTCGAAGACGTAGGTGCCCTTCTCCGGCTGCGTGACCTTCACGGTCCGGCGGCGCCCGACGGGCACGATCGCCGGCGACATGCGCGCGGTGAGCGCGATGCCGGGGTCGGGCGCCTCGGCGGCCGGGCGCCAGGCCGCCAGGTCCGCCGACGGCTCGTCCCAGCCCGCGCGGGCGAGGCGGGCGTCCTCGTCCTCACCGCCGTACCAGTGGGTGAAGGTGGTCGGGCCGAGGTCGGTGCGCCAGGACGAGTCGGTCGCGACCCGCGCGGTCGTCCCGTCCGCGAGCGTGACCTCCAGCTGGGCGAGCAGCTTCGGCGCGCCCTGCGCCCCGACGTACTTGGTGTACCGGTCGCTGGTGGAGGTGACGTTGTAGGTGCCGTTGCCGAGCCGGACGCCGATCGCGTTGCCGCCGCGCCGCAGCAGCTTCGTGACGTCGTAGGCCGCGTACTCGGCCCGCTTGCGGTAGTCGGTGTTCGGCGGTTCCAGGACGGCGTCGCTCACCGGGCGGCCGTTGACGGTGGCGTCGTAGATGCCGAGCGCGGTGATGTAGAGCCGCGCCGACCGCACCTCGCCCTTCAGGGAGAACTGCCGGGCGAGCAGGGGCAGGCGGGGAAGGTCGGTCTGGTACGCGGGCGGCGGCTCCTGCCCGGTGACGCTCTTGGCCGTGGCGAACGGGCCGTCCGCCGAGTCGGAGGTCTGCAGCGTGTAGTCGACGGGGAAGTTCGGCGTCCTGCCGTCGCTCGTCATCAGGTCGGTGCGCGGGTAGAGCTTGACCGAGGCGAGGTCCTTGACGGCGCCGAGGTCGAGCTGCAGCCAGATGTGGTGGCCGGGGTCCTGCGAGCCGTAGGCGGGGCTGGTGTAACCGAACGGCGCCGTCTGCGTGGTGAGGGACCCGTCGGTGACGAACTCCGGCATCCACTTGCCGGGGTACTCGCGGACCTCGGACGCGGTGACCTTCGCGCCCTTCGCCACGTTCGTCCCGGACGGGTCGAGCGCCTCGATCTCGGCCAGCTGGAGCCGCGACAGCAGCGAGCTGCCCTCCTTGACGGGGAGGCCGAGCTTCGTCACGTCCAGCCGCAGGTGGCGGGCCCTGGTTCCGGCGGGCAGCGCGACGGTGGCGGGAGTCGGCGCCCGGTTCAGCCAGCGCTCGTCGCCGATCCACTTGCCGGACCAGTCGTCCTTGGCGAGGAGGCCCGTCTCGAACCGGGCGGGGCTGCTCCAGCCCGACGCGCGCCCGGAGCCGTCCCAGACCCGGACCCGCCACCACACCTGGCGGCGGGAGGTGAGCGCCGTGCCCCGGTAGACGGCGCCGGCGGCGGCGGAGGACACCCTGCCGGAGTCCCACAGGTCGGCGCGGCCGAGGCGGTCCCGGGACGTCGCCGCGACCACCTGGTAGGCGGTCTGGGCCGAGCCGCGGCCCGGAGCCGCCAGGCGCCAGCTCAGGGCGGGCGTCGTGTCGTCGATTCCGATGGGGTCGTCGAGCGCGTCGGTCCGCAGCCCGGTGGCGTGCAGCCCGGGGGCGTCCGCGCGGGCGGGCAGGGCGGTGACGGCGGTGAGCGCTAGGCAGAGGGCGACACCGCATACGGCACCGCGTGGTGGGGGGATTTTGGGCATGACGGAACATCCTTCGGACCTGCGCGGGGGTGGGGGGTGACGGCGTCGCGCCGTAAGGGTGTCGTCAGGGGTTCACATGGACCAGTTCGATCTCCAGGAGGTCGGCGAGGGCCTTCAGGTCGGCGACGCGGTGGCCCGTCCCGAGGGCCCAGTGGTGGGAGATGCCGGTGGCCGACCACGCGTCGGTCCACTCGCCGGGGTCGCAGCCGAAGTCGACGCGGGAGGTGGTGTTGCCGATCTGCAGCAGCGGCCCGTCCACGGTCTCGCCCTCGGACGCGACGAACGCGAACCTGCCGTCGCGGCGCTGGATGATCCCGAACGCGGTGACCGGGCCGTGCTTGACGTCGAACTCGACGGACACGCCGTAGCCGCGCTTGCCGTGGTAGACGCCGAGGCCGCGCAGCAGCGGGCGGCGGGCGCTGATCGCCAGGTGCGCGGGCCCGTCGTGGCCCATCTCGACGTGGCCGCGGTGGAAGTCGAGCGCCTGCAGCTCGGTGAAGGAGCCGCCCGCGCCGAGCCGGTCGGCGACCAGCATCGCCAGGGAGGTGCGCAGCTCGTACTCCCCGGCGGCCGGGATCCCGCGCGCGGTGAGCAGCGACGCGCCGAGGATCATCCCGGCGCCGAGCCGCTCGTGGATCTCGCCGTCCAGGCCGCGGTGGTAGTAGGCCAGGCTGTCGAGTTCGAAGTCCTCGACGAGGCGGTCGAGGCCGACCGAGACGCGGGCCGCCCAGGTCAGGTCGTCGTCGTTGACGGACGCGTCCAGCTCGAAGATCTTCTCCGCCTCGGCCTTCTTGGCGGCCGTCTCGGCGTCGGTGACCTTCTCCACCCGGACGCGCAGGTCGTCGAACTCCAGCACCTCGACGTGCCCGCCGAAGTTGGCGCTGACGAGCGTGAGGTCGGTGGAGACGTCGAGCATGCCCGGGTACAGGTGGCCCATCAGCCCGTGCCGGCCCCGCCGCAGCGCCGCGCGGACCCCGGCGGCGCGCACCCAGCGGCCGATCTTCGCCCAGGCGCGCTCGTCCTCCAGGTAGCCCGACACCGAGCGGAACGGGACGCCGCAGCGCGCGAACGCGTTCGCCATCTCCGGCAGCGGGCAGGCGCCGCAGTAGGCGAGCCACTGCCCGGTGTCGAAGGTCGCGTGGTCCATCGACTCGGTCGGCTGCAGGTTGATCAGCAGGACGGGCGCGTCCGCCCGCTGCGCCACCGGGACCAGCATCGTCGCGGTCATGTAGGTGGTGAGGAAGCCGACGATGATGTCGCAGCCCGCGGCGCGCAGCCGCTCGGCCGCGGCCGCGCCCTCCTGCGCGTCGGAGATGAACCCCACGTCGACGACCTCGGCGCCGAGCCCGCGCATCCGCTCCGAGACGCGCTCGGCGGACCGCTTGAGCTGCGGCAGCAGGTCGGGGAACTGCGGCCAGTAGGCGCCGAGCCCGCCGGCGACGAGGCCGACCTTGACCGGCGGCGGCGCTGTGGTGTCTGCCATTGCTTGTCCTCTCCTAACGGGCCGTGAGGGTGCGGCGCCCGGCGGACGCCCTCTTCATGGGGACATGCCCACCGGACGCGGCCCCCCGGGTCCGGGAGGTGACGGCGGACACAGAAGAGGGTGCGAACTTCCCGGCCGGCGGCATCGTTGTCCCTTCGGGTTCACTTGGTCGAGCGGGCCCAGCAGGCACGGCCGGCGGCCCGGGTGGGGACGGCGCGGCCGCGGCGGGGTGAGCGCCGCGGCCGCGCGGTCCGGGCCGCCGGCCGGCCTCGTTCCGTCTGGGATCCTCCTCAGCGCAGGAACGCGGCGGCGACGCCGGCGTCCACGGGGACGTGCAGTCCGGTGGTGTGGGTCAGGTCCCCGCCGGTGAGGGCGAAGACGGCGGCGGCGACGTGCTCGGGCAGCACCTCGCGCTTGAGCAGCGTCCGCTGGGCGTAGAACTCGCCGAGCCTCTCCTCCTCGACGCCGTACACGGCGGCGCGCTTGGCGCCCCACCCGCCGGCGAAGATCCCCGAACCGCGCACGACCCCGTCCGGGTTGACCCCGTTGACGCGGATGCCGTGCTCGCCGAGCTCGGCGGCCAGCAGCCGCACCTGGTGCGCCTGGTCGGCCTTGGTCGCGCCGTAGGCGATGTTGTTCGGCCCGGCGAACACCCCGTTCTTGGACGAGATGTAGACGATGTCGCCGCCCATCCCCTGCTCGACCATGACGCGGGCGGTCTCGCGGGACACCAGGAACGAGCCGCGCGCCATGACGTCGTGCTGGAGGTCCCAGTCGGCGACGGTCGTCTCCAGCAGCGGCTTGGAGATGGAGAGCCCGGCGTTGTTGACGACGAGGTCCACGCCGCCGAAGGCCAGGACCGCCTCCCGGACGGCCGCGGCGATCTCGTCCTCCGAGGTCACGTCCGCGCCGGCGGCGACGGCGACGTCGGAGGCGCGCAGCGCGCCGGCGCCGATCCCGGCGGCGACCTTCTCGGCGGCCGCGAGGTCGCGGTCGGCGACGACGACGCAGGCGCCCTCGTCGGCGAGGCGGCGGGCGGTGGCCGCGCCGATCCCCGAGCCGCCGCCGGTGACGAGGGCGACGCGGGACGCGAGGGGCTTCGGCGCCGGCATCCGGCGCAGCTTGGCCTCCTCCAGCTCCCAGTACTCGATGCGGAACTTCTCCGCCTCGTCGATCGGCGCGTACGACGACAGCGCCTCCGCGCCGCGCATCACGTTGATCGCGTTGACGTAGAACTCGCCGGCGACCCGCGCGGTCTGCTTGTTCGCCCCGAAGGAGAACATCCCGACGCCCGGCACCAGCACGATCGCCGGGTCCGCGCCGCGCATCGGCGGCGAGTCCGGGCCGGCGTGCCGGTCGTAGTAGGCGGCGTACTCCTCGCGGTAGGCGGCGTGCAGCTCCCTCAGCCGCGCCTTGGCCTCGTCGAGCGGCGCGTCCGGCGGCAGGTCCAGCACCATCGGCGCGACCTTGGTGCGCAGGAAGTGGTCCGGGCACGACGTGCCGAGCGCGGCGAGCCGGGGGTGCTCGGCGCGCGACACGAAGTCCAGGACGGCCTCACTGTCGGTGTAGTGCCCGACCTGCGGACGGTCCGTGGACGCCAGGCCCCGGACGAGCGGGAACAGCGCGGCGGCGCGCGCGTGCCGCTCTTCCTCGGGCAGCACCGGGTGGACGACCTCGCCGAACGGGTCCGCCTTGCCGTGCTCGGCGATGTAGGCCTCGGCGGTGCGGATGATGTCGAGCGAGTTGGCCTTGCACTCCTCGCTCGTCTCGCCCCAGGCGGTGATGCCGTGCCCGCCGAGGATCACCCCGATGGCGCCGGGGTTGGCGCGCTTGATCTCGGCGATGTCCAGGCCGAGCTGGAAGCCGGGGCGCCGCCACGGCACCCACGCCACCCGGTCGCCGAAGATCCGGCGCGTCAGCTCCTCGCCGTCGACGGCCGTCGCGATCGCGATGCCGGAGTCGGGGTGCAGGTGGTCGACGTGCGCGGCCTCCACGAGGCCGTGCATCGCGGTGTCGATCGACGGGGCGGCGCCGCCCTTGCCGTGCAGGCAGTAGTCGAACGCCGCGACCATCTCGTCCTCGCGCTCGACGCCCGGGTAGACGTCCACGAGGGCGCGCATCCGGTCCAGCCGCAGGACGGCCAGGCCCTTCTCGGTGAGGGTGCCGAGGTCGCCGCCCGAGCCCTTCACCCACATCAGCTCGATGTCGCGGGCCGTCACCGGGTCGGTGACGGTGCCCTTCGCGGACGCGTTGCCGCCCGCGTAGTTGGTGTTGCGCGGGTCCGAGCCGAGGGTGTTGGCGCGTTCCAGCAGATGCTCCACCTCGGGTGGAGTGGCGGTCATCGGATATCTCCTCATGTGCGTGCGTGGCCTCGTGTGCGAGCGTGGAAGGACGCTCAGGCGCCCCAGCCGGCCGCCTGGCCGTCCTTGCGCTCCTCGACGATCCGCTGGTGGTAGCCGGACACCTTGTAGGCGGCGACCGGGTCCGGGTGCAGGCCCATCTCCTCGCGCAGCTCGGCGAGCAGCGGCCGGACGTCGGTGTTGTAGGCGTCCATGAACACGGCGTTCGCCTCCAGGACGTCACCGGACCGCTGCGCCGACCGCAGGGCGTCGACGTCCACCAGCAGCGCCTTCGCCGTGGCCTCCTGGACGTTCATCACCGAGCGGATCTGGCCCTGGATCTTCGGCTCGATGTTGTGGCACTGGTCGAGCATGAACGCCACGCCCGTCTCGACGTCGTAGCCGCCGCCGCGCACCACCTCGTACATGATCCGGAACAGCTGGAACGGGTCGGCGGCGCCCACCATCAGGTCGTCGTCGGCGTAGAAGCGGGAGTTGAAGTCGAACCCGCCGAGCTTCCCCTCGCGCAGCAGGAACGCCACGATGAACTCGATGTTGGTGCCGGGCGCGTGGTGGCCGGTGTCGACCACGACCTGCGCCTTCGGGCCGAGCTTCAGGCAGTGCGCGTAGGAGGTGCCCCAGTCCGGCAGGTCGGTCGCGTAGAACGCCGGCTCGAACAGCTTGTACTCCAGCAGGAACCGCTGGTCGTCGCCGAGCCGCTCGTACACGGCGGCGAGGGCCTCGGCCATCCGGTCCTGCCGGTCGCGGATGTCGTCCTGCCCCGGGTAGTTCGTCCCGTCGGAGAACCACAGCTTCAGGTCGCGGGACCCGGTCGCGTCCATGATGTCGACCGCTTCGAGCAGCTGGTCGAGGGCCTTGCGGCGGACGGCGGGGTCGGGGTTGGTGACGCTGCCGAGCATGTAGTCGTCATCCTGGAAGACGTTGGTGTTCACCGCCCCGATCCGCACGCCCCGCTCCTTGGCGTGGGCGGCCAGCGCGGCGTAGTCGTCCACCCGGTCCCAGGGGATGTGGACCGCCACGCTGGGGGCGACGCCGGTGAACCGGTGCACCTGCGCGGCATCGTCGATCTTCTCCTGCGGGGTGCGCGGCACGCCCGGCTGGGCGAAGACCTTGAACCGGGTCCCCGAGTTCCCGTACGCCCACGAGGGGGTCTCGATCTGCTGGCGGCGCAGGGCGTCCTTCACCGCGCTGGTGTCGTTCACGCTTGCCTCTCTCTTCTCTCCGGTCCTCGTCAGTCGAGGTGGAAGACCTCGGGGAGCGTCCGCATCCCCTCGTCGGGGCGGCCGTCGAGGTCCTCGAAAAACGGCGCCATCTCCGCCTGCCACCGCGCGTTCACCTCGGTGCGGGCCATCGCCTCCTGGGCGGCCTCGAAGTCGTCGGTCTCCAGGTAGCCGACGAGAAGGCCGTCCTCGCGTAGGAACAGCGAGTAGTTGTGCCAGCCGGTGTCGCGCAGAGCGCTGAGCATGTCGGGCCAGACCGCCTGGTGGCGCAGCTTGTACTCCTCCAGGCGGTCCTGCCTGACCTTCAGCAGGAAGCAGACGCGCTTCGTGCTTCCGGACATCTGTTCGTCTCCTCGTGGGGGGCGGCCCCCACGCCTAGCGGTTCGCTTCGCTCAGGCTCAGAAGTGGTACTGGTCGATGTTCTTGGCGTCGAACACGGTCGGCGGGCCGAGGATCACCTCGCCGTTGGCGCCGATCGTGCGCTCGCCGAGCTTGCCCGCCGTGAACTTCTCGCCCTCCGCGCCGGTGATCTGGCCGGACGACAGCGCCGCCGCCGCGAACGCGGCGAGGTAGCCGAGGTTCTTCGGGTCCCAGAGCTCGAAGCCCTTGACCGTGCCGTCCTTGACGAACTTGCGCATCTGGTCGGGGGTGCCGAGGCCGGTCAGCGCGACCTTGCCCTTGTACTTGGAGCCGGAGATGTAGCGGGCGGCGGCGGCGATGCCGACCGTGGTCGGCGAGATGATGCCCTTCAGGTTCGGGTACGCCTGCAGCAGGCCCTGGGTCTGCTGGAACGACTTCTGGTCGTCGTCGTCGCCGTAGGCCACCTTGACGAGCTTCATCTTGGAGTACTCGGGCTTCTTCAGCTCGTCCTGCATGAACTTGATCCAGGTGTTCTGGTTCGTGGCGTTCGCGGTCGCCGACAGGATCGCGATCTCGCCCTCGCCGCCGATCTGCTCGGACAGCAGCTTGACCTCGCTGCGGCCGATCTCCTCGGAGCTGGCCTGGTTGATGAACACGTCCCGGCATTCGGGGTTGGTGTCGGAGTCGTAGGCGACGATCTTGATGTTCTTGGACATCGCCTGCTTGAGCGGACCGCACACCGCGTTCTCGTCGTTGGCGGCGATGAGGATCGCGTCGTGCCGCTGCTGGATCAGCGTGTTGATGTAGGAGACCTGCGAGGACGCTGAGGCGTCGGACGGGCCGACCTCCTTGGCCTCACCGCCGAACTCCTTGGCCGCCGCGATGCCGGCGTTGTCGACGATCGTCTCGTAGGGGTTGTTGACCTGCTTGGGCAGGAAGGCCAGCTTCAGGCCCTTCTTCAGCGGCGCGTTCGGGTTCGCGGAGGCCTTGCCCCCGGCCTTGGCGTCCCCCGAGCCGGACGCGGAGTCCTTGGTGGTCCCGCCGCAGGCGGCCAGGCTGAGGGCCAGAGCGCCCGCCGTGGCGGCGGCCGCCAGCCGGCGCGGGGCGCGCATACGAATGCTCATCAGGGTGCCTTTCACAGTTCCGGGTCGTGCTACGGGGTGGGTGGACATGCGGCGGGGGGCGGGGGTCGTGCGGTCGGGTTCGAGGTGCGGTGGGATCACGGTGCGGCGACGGGGACCGCGGGTCTCGCGCCCCGCCGCCGGCCTCGGGCCTCGCGCGCCACGGCGATCAGCCGCGGCGTGAGGACGCTGATGATGAGCAGCAGGCCCGTGACGATCGACTGGACCTCGGTGGAGACGTCGTTGAGCATCAGCAGGTTGCGGAGCAGGCCGATGAGCAGCACGGCCGCGATGACGCCGCCGAGGGTGCCCTTGCCGCCGTCGAAGTCGACGCCGCCGAGCAGCACCGCCGCGATGACGGCGAGCTCCAGGCCGATGCCGTTGTCGGCGCGGGCGCTGCCGTAGCGGAGCGTGTAGACGACGCCGGCGAACCCGGCGACGAGGCCGGACACCGCGAACAGGATCAGCTTGATGCGCTTGACCCGGATGCCGGCGAAGTAGGCGGCGTCCTCCTGCGCGCCGATCGCGAACAGCGACCGCCCGACGCCGGTGGCGTGCAGGACGACGCCGGTGGCGGCGGCGAGCACGGCGAACAGCGCGACCGGGTACGGGATCGGCGTGCCCGGGATGGAGGACGTCGCGAGATCGGTGTAGGCGGCGGGGAACTCCGAGATCGCCCCGGTGCCGAGCGTCACGTACGCCAGACCCCGGTAGAGGGTCAGCGTGCCGATCGTCACGGCGAGGGACGGCAGCCCGAGCCGGGTCACCAGCAGGCCGTTCACCAGACCGCAGACCACGCCGACGACCAGCACCAGCGGGATGATCGCCTCGATGGACATGCCGCCGTCCCACAGCTTGCCGGTGAGGGCGCTGCACAGCCCGAGGATGGAGGCGACCGACAGGTCCACCTGCCCGCACACGACCAGCAGCGTCATCGGCAGCGCGATCAGCGCGATCTCGCTGAGGTCGTCCAGCGCGAACGACAGGTTGTCGTTGTTCGCGAAGTCCGGGGAGAACCCGGCGCCGCTCGCGAACACCACCACCAGCAGGGCGGTGACGGCGGTCTCCCACCGCATCAGGCGGCTCATGACCGTCCCTCCTTGCTCTCCGGGGCGGCGGCGCGGTGCGCGGCCGAGGCCAGGGACCGCTGTTTCAGCGCCCGGGTGACGCGCAGCGCCAGCAGCCGGTCGACGCTGATGGCCAGCAGCAGCAGGACGCCGGTGATCGCGTCCTGCCAGAACGAGTTGACCTTGAGCACCACCAGCACGCTGCCGATGGTGGTGAGCAGCAGCGCGCCGAGCGCCGCCCCGTACACGGTGCCGACGCCGCCGGTGATGGCGACGCCGCCGACGACGACGGCGCTGACGACCTTCAGCTCCCAGCCGTTGGCGGCGTCGGCGACGACGGTGCCGAACCGGGCGAGCCACAGCACCCCGGCGAGGCCGGCGAGGGCGCCGCTGACCAGGTAGGCGGTGAGGACGCGGCGGCGGATCGGCACGCCGGCGAGCATCGCGGCCTCCGGGCTGGAGCCGATCGCGTAGTACTCGCGCCCGGAGGAGTAGGAGCGCAGGTAGTAGCCGACCGCCGCCATCACGACCACGGTGATGATCGGAAGGTAGGGGATGCCGAGGATCCCGTCGTTGCCGAGGCTCAGCAGCGACGCCGGAAGGTCCGCGGCGCCGATCTGGTCGCCGTGCGCGATGCGGTAGTCCAGCCCCTGGATGACGTACAGGGTGCCGAGGGTCACGACGAGGGCGGGGACGCGGCAGAAGCTGACCAGCAGCCCGTTCACGAGCCCGCAGACCAGGCCGATCCCGACGCCCACCAGGACGACCATCACGACGTTGCGGTCCCCGCCGGAGGCGTACTTGCCGGCGCTGAACGCGACGAGCCCGACGACGGACCCGACCGACAGGTCGATGTTGCGGGTGACGACGACCATGCTCTGCCCGACGGCGAGCAGCACCAGGATCGAGGCGTTGAGGAAGATGTCCTTGAGGCCCTGGCCGGACAGGAACCGCGGGTTCGCGATCGTCGTGCCGAGCACGAGCAGGACCAGCGCGCCGAGGATGCTCAGCTCGCGGGCGCGCAGCACCATCTCGACCAGGCGGCGCCCGCCGCCCGGCGAGCCGCCCGACTCCGGCCTGGCCGGGGACTGGGTGAGGACGGTCATCGGCTCAGGCCGCCTTTCCGGTGCCGGGGCGGCCGGTCGCCGCGGCCATCACGCTCTCCTCGGTCGCGTCCGCGCGGGCGATCTGCGCGGTCAGCCGCCCCTCGTGCATGACGAGGATCCGGTCGGCCATGCCGAGCACCTCCGGCAGGTCGGAGGAGATCATCAGCACCGCCAGGTCCTGCGCGGCCAGCTCCGACAGCAGCCGGTGCACCTCGGCCTTGGTGCCGACGTCGATGCCGCGGGTCGGCTCGTCCACGATCAGCACGGCCGGCTCGGTGGCCAGCCACTTGGCGAGCACGACCTTCTGCTGGTTGCCGCCCGACAGGACGCCGACGGCGTCGCTGAGCCGGGAGTACTTCAGCTGGAGGCGCAGGCCCCAGTCGGCGGCGCGGTCCCGCTCCACCTTCCGGGAGATCAGGCCCCCGCGCCCGGTCTCGCGGCGCAGCGTCTTCAGCTGGGTCAGGCCCATGTTCCGCTCGATCGACATGTCCATGACGAGGCCCTGCTGGCGGCGGTCCTCGGGGACGAGCGCCAGCCCGGCCGACATCGCGGCCGTGGGGCTGCCCGCGGGGAGCGGGCGCCCGCCGACCTCGACGGTCCCGGCGTCCCAGCGGTCCACGCCGAAGACGGCGCGGGCGACCTCGCTGCGGCCGGCGCCGACGAGCCCGGCCAGCGCGACGATCTCGCCGCGGCGGACCTCGAAGGAGACGTCGGTGAAGGCGCCCTCGCGGGTCAGCCGGCTCACCTTCAGCGCGACCTCGCCGGGCGTGACGTCCTGCTTGGGGTAGAGCGCGTCGAGGTCGCGGCCGACCATCCGGCGGACGAGGTCGTCGGGGGTGATGTCGGCGACCATGTCGGTGCCGACGTAGGTGCCGTCGCGCAGCGTCGTGACCCGGCGGCAGATCTCGAAGATCTCCTCCAGCCGGTGCGAGATGAACAGCACCGCGCAGCCGCTCTCCTGCAGGCTGCGGGTGACCGCGAACAGGCGAGCGACCTCCTGGCCGGTGAGCGCCGCGGTCGGCTCGTCCATGATGAGCACCCGCGCGTCCCGGGAGATGGCCTTGGCGATCTCGACGACCTGCTGGTCGGCGATCGACAGGCCGCGGGCGGGCTGCTGCGGGTCCAGCGCGACGCCGAGCCGCTCGAACAGCCGCGCCGTCTCGGCGTGCATGGCGCGGCGGTCGATGCGGCCGAGCGCGCCGCGCGGCTGGCGGCCCATGAAGATGTTCTCCGCGACAGACAGGTCGGGGAACAGCGTGGGCTCCTGGTAGATGACCGCGACACCGGCGGCCTGCGCGTCGGCGGGGCTGTTGAAGGCCACCGGCTCGCCGTCCACCCGCACCTCGCCCGCGTCGGGGCGGTGGACCCCTGCGAACGTTTTTACGACGGTGGACTTGCCGGCGCCGTTCTCCCCCGCAAGGGCGTGCACCTCGCCCGCGTGGAGCTCCAGGGTGACCCCCTGCAGCGCGCGGACCGCGCCGAACGACTTACTCACGTTGACCAGTGCCAATGTCGGCGGCGCCGAGCGGCCCGGTGCACTCATCGCGGCCCTCCTCGCGGGGGTCGTCTGTGACGTACAGATGAAAAACGTTTTAACGGGATGTTGCGGAGGACGCTAGATGTGACCCGGAGCACCCGTCAAGAGGGAACCTTGCCGCCAACCCCGCCCGACGCTGCGAGAAGCCCGTGCTCGCAAGGGCCCGCGACGTTCAGAAGTCGTACGCGGCCAGGACCGGCCGCCGAGGTTTCGCGACCCGTGGACCCCCACCACGGGTTGACACGTTTTAATCGAATGACCAAAGTGAGCGGCGACACAGCAGCGGACGACTCGGGGGCACACAGATTGGGCGCAGACGAGACCGGCCGCTCCGCGCCGCCGGGCAGGACGGTCGGCATCAAGCAGGTCGCGGCGCACGCAGGCGTCTCGCCCGGCACCGTGTCCAACGTGCTCAACCGGCCCGAGCGCGTCGCCGAGACCACCCGCGTCCGCGTCGAGCAGGCGATCCGCGATCTCGGCTTCGTCCGCAACGGCTCGGCGTCCACCCTGCGCGCCGGGCACAGCAGCACGATCGGGCTGATGGTCCTCGACCTGGCCAACCCGTTCTTCACCGACGTGGCGCGCGGCGTGGAGGACACCGCCAGCGAGCGCGGCTACGCGGTGATCCTGTCCTCCTCGGGCGAGTCCGACGAGCGGGAGCTGCGCAACCTGCGGGTGTTCGCCGAGCAGCGCGTCCGCGGCGTCCTGCTGACCCCGGTCGGCGACGACGGCGAGGCCGCCGACCGGCTGAGCGAGCGGGGCGTCCCGGTGGTGCTGCTCGACCACCCGACGCCGCGCGCCAACCAGTGCTCGGTCGCCGTGGACGACGTCGCCGGCGGCGAGCTCGCGGTCCGCGAACTGCTGGACGCGGGGGCCCGGACGCTGGCGCTGGTGACCGGGCCGGCCGTGCTGCGCCAGTGCGTCGACCGGCGCAGGGGCGCGCTGCGGGCGCTGCGCGCCGCCGGGCTCCCCGGGAAGGTGATGCGCGAGGTCGCGGTGGGGGCGATGAACGCCCGGTCCGGGCAGGAGGCGGCCCGGCGGCTGCTGGAGGCCGGCCCGCCGCTGCCCGAGGCGATCTTCTGCGCGAACGACCTGCTCGCGCTCGGCGTGCTGCGCGTCCTGCTGCAGGCCGGGATCAAGGTGCCGGATGACGTCGCGCTGATCGGGTACGACGACATCGAGTTCTCGGCCGCCGCCGCCGTCCCGCTCAGCTCGGTGCGGCAGCCCACCTACCAGCTCGGCCGGATCGCGACCGAGCTGCTGCTGGAGGAGTGCGACGACTCGGGCGGGCACGCCCACCAGCAGGTGATGTTCCAGCCCGAGCTGGTCGTCCGCGAGTCCAGCCGCTCCGCCCTGGGCGGCCCCGCCCTCGGGAGGCAGGCACTGTGAAGGTCGCGCTGTTCCTCACCTGCGTCAACGACACGATGTACCCGGGGACGGGCAGGGCCGTGGTGCGGCTGCTGCGGCGCCTCGGCCACGACGTCGAGTTCCCCGAGTCGCAGACCTGCTGCGGGCAGATGCACCTCAACACCGGCTACCGGAAGCAGGCGCTGCCCCTGGTGAAGGGGTTCGCGGAGACGTTCGAGCCCTACGACGCGATCGTGACGCCGTCCGCGTCCTGCGGGGCGATGATCCGCGACTGGCACCCGCGGCTCGCGCCGCGCGCCGCCGGGGTCGCCTCCCGCGTGTACGAGCTGACGGAGTTCCTGGTGGACGTCCTCGGCGTCACCGACGTCGGCGCGTACTACCCGCACCGCGTCACCTACCACCCCACGTGCCACTCGCTGCGGATGCTGCACGTCGGCGACCGCCCGCTGCGGCTGCTGCGCGAGGTCGGCGGCATCGACCTGGTCGAGCTCCCGGACGCGGCCGAGTGCTGCGGGTTCGGCGGGACGTTCGCGCTGAAGAACGCCGAGGTGTCGGCCGCGATGTGCGCCGACAAGGTCACCGCCGTCCGGGAGACCGGCGCCGAGACGCTGTGCGCGGCGGACAACTCCTGCCTGATGCACATCGGCGGCGCCCTCACCCGCACCCGCGCCGGGGTGCGGACCGTCCACCTGGCCGAGATCCTCGCCTCGACGCGGGAGGAGCCCGCATGACCTCACCCGCGCGTACACCGTGGGGGGACGACCCCCCACACCCCCCGGTACGCTCCGCTCAGGCGATGCCGACCTACCTCGGAATGCCGTCGTTCCCGGACGCGGCCCGCCGCGCGGTGGCGGACCCGCGGCTGCGCGCGAACCTCGCGCACGCCACCACCACGATCCGCGGGCGCCGCGCCGCCGCGGTGGCCGAACTGGACGACTGGGCCGCGCTCCGCGAGGCGGGCAAGCAGATCAAGGACCACGTCCTGGCGGACCTCGGGCACTACCTGCGGCTGCTGGAGGAGAAGGTCACCGAGGCCGGCGGGACGGTGCACTGGGCCCGCGACGCGGCCGAGGCCAACCGGATCGTCGCGGACCTGGTGAAGGCCACCGGCGAGACCGAGGTCGTCAAGGTCAAGTCGATGGCGACGCAGGAGATCGGCCTCAACGAGTTCCTCGCCGAGGAGGGGATCACCGCCTACGAGACCGACCTGGCGGAGCTGATCGTCCAGCTCGGCGACGACCGGCCGTCGCACATCCTCGTCCCGGCGATCCACCGCAACCGCTCCGACATCCGCGACATCTTCCTGCGCGCGATGGAGGACGCTCCGGAGGACCTGACCGACGCGCCCGCCGAGCTGGCCGAGGCGGCCCGCCGGCACCTGCGCGCCAAGTTCCTGTCGGCGAAGGTCGGGGTGTCGGGCGTGAACTTCGCCGTCGCCGACACCGGCACGCTCGTCGTGCTGGAGTCGGAGGGCAACGGCCGGATGTGCCTGACGCTCCCCGAGACGCTCATCTCGGTGATGGGCGTGGAGAAGATCGTGCCGAGCTGGCGGGACCTGGAGGTATTCCTCCAGCTGCTGCCCCGCTCGTCCACCGCCGAGCGGATGAACCCCTACACCTCGACCTGGACGGGCGTGTCCCCCGGCGACGGCCCGCGCGACTTCCACCTCGTCCTGCTGGACAACGGCCGCACCGCCACCCTGGCCGACGAGGTGGGCCGGCAGGCGCTGCGCTGCATCCGCTGCTCGGCGTGCCTGAACGTGTGCCCGGTCTACCAGCGCGCGGGCGGCCACGCCTACGGCTCGCCCTACCCCGGCCCGATCGGCGCGATCCTGTCCCCGCAGATCAGGGGCATCGGGTCGGAGGTGGACGCGTCGCTGCCGTACGCGTCGACGCTGTGCGGGGCCTGCTTCGAGGCGTGCCCGGTCGCCATCGACATCCCGGAGGTGCTGGTGCACCTGCGGGCCCGCGCCGTCGAGAAGGGGCCCCGGCATCCGCTGGAGCGGGTGGCGATGGCCGCGGCCGGGTGGACGCTGCGCTCCCCCACCCGGCTCGGGCTCGCGCAGCGCGCCGCGTCCGCGAGCCGCCGCGCCGTGGCGCGCGGGGGCCCGATGCGGCGGCTGCCCGGGCCGCTCGGCGCCTGGACCGAGACGCGGGACGCGCCCGCGCCGCCGCCCGAGTCGTTCCGCGCCTGGTGGGCCCGGACCGGCGGCGGGCGCGAGGAGGGGGAACGGTGAACGCGCGCGAGGAGATCCTGCGCCGGATCGAGCGGGCGGCGCCCGCCCGGCCCGCCGCCGAGGTCGCCGCCGCCTACGGGCGGATCGACCGCGGCTACCTGCGCCGCCACCACGAGGACGCGATCCTCGACCTGTTCGCGGAGCGGGTCGCCGACTACCGCGCGACCGTCCTGCGCGTCGCCGCGGCCGACGTCGCCTCGACCGTCGCCGAACGGCTCGCGGCCCGTCCCGGCGCCTACGGCGTCCCCTCCGGCCTGCCGGAGGAGTGGACGTCCGCGACGGGGGCGGAGCTCGTGCGCGACCCGTCGGTCGCCTCCCTCGACGGCCTCGCCGGGGCGGTCACCGGCTGCGCGGCGGCGGTCGCGGAGACCGGCACGATCGTGCTGGACCACGGCGCCGGCCAGGGGCCGCGCGCCCTGTCCCTCGTCCCCGACTACCACCTGATCGTCGTCCTCGCCGGCCAGGTCGCCGCCGATGTGCCGGAGGCGCTCGAACGGCTCGACCCGCGGCGCCCGCTGACGTTCGTGTCGGGCCCGTCCGCGACGAGCGACATCGAACTGTCCCGGGTGGAGGGCGTGCACGGCCCGCGGACTCTGGAGGTTGTGGTCGTCCAATGAGCGAAGCGATGTTCGCGGCCGTCGATCTCGGGGCGTCCAGCGGGCGGGTGATGGCCGGGCGCGTCGGGCCGGGCACCCTCGCCCTGGAGGAGATCCGCCGCTTCCCGAACCGCCCCGTGCGGGTCAACGGAACCCTGCACTGGGACATCCTCGGCCTCTACGGCAACGTCCTGGACGGGCTCCGCTCCGCCCCGCGCGGCCTGTCCTCGGTCGGCATCGACTCCTGGGCCGTCGACTACGGGCTCCTCGACGCGGAGGGCCGGCTGCTCGGCAACCCCGTCCACTACCGCGACGCCCGCACCGACGGCGTGATGGAGCGGGTGCGCGCCGAGCTGGGCGAGGACCTGCTCTACCGGACCTCGGGCCTGCAGTTCCTCCCGTTCAACACGATCTACCAGCTCGCGGCCGAGGACCTGTCCCGGGCCGCCACGCTGCTGCTCGTCCCCGACCTGCTGGCCCACTGGCTCACCGGGGAGATCGGCGCCGAGCGCACGAACGCCTCCACCACCGGGCTGCTGGACGTCCGGAGCGGCGCCTGGTCGGCGGACCTCATCGACCGGCTCGGCCTGCCCGCGCGGATCTTCCCGCCGCTGCACGACCCCGGCGCCGGCATCGGCACCCTGCGCGCGGACGTGGCGGCCGAGACCGGCCACGGCGCGCTGCGCGTCACGGCCGTCGGGTCCCACGACACGGCCTCCGCCGTCGCCGCCGTCCCCGCCGCCACCGACCGGTTCGCCTACATCTCGTGCGGCACCTGGTCGCTGGTCGGCGTGGAACTGGACGCCCCCGTGCTGACCGACGAGAGCCGCAAGGCCAACTTCACCAACGAGGGCGGCGTCGACGGGACCGTCCGCTACCTGCGCAACGTGATGGGCCTGTGGCTCCTCCAGGAGTCGCAGCGGACCTGGGGCGAGGCGGACCTGCCGGGCCTGCTCGCCGCGGCCCGGGACGTGCCCGGCCTGCGCAGCCTCATCGACCCCGACGACCCCGAGTTCCTGCCGCCCGGCGACATGCCGGCCCGCATCGCCGCGCACTGCCGCCGCCGCGGGTTCCCCGAGCCGTCCACCCCCGCCGAGACCGTGCGCTGCATCCTCGACAGCCTCGCCCTCGCGCACCGCGCCACGCTCCGCCAGGCGGCGCGCCTGTCGGGGCGGGAGATCGACGTCGTCCACCTGGTGGGCGGCGGCAGCCGCAACGACCTGCTGTGCCGGCTGACCGCCGACGCGAGCGGGCTGCCGGTGGTGGCCGGACCCGTCGAGGCGACCGCCCTCGGCAACGTCCTGGCGCAGGCCCGCGCGCACGGCGCCGTCGCGGACCTCGCCGGGTCACGCGCCCTGGTCGCCGCCACCCAGGACCTGCGCCGCTACGAGCCGTCGGGCGACGAGGCCCGCTGGAGCGAGGCCGCCTCCCGCCTCGGCCTGGAGGACTGACCGGCCGCGGATGTCACGGTCCCGGGACGGTTTACCCTCCCGAGGTTGACATGGGACGCCCGAGGGCCGTTCATAGCTATGTACATACGGTCCAAGGCCGCCGTCGCGGGCGGGCAAGGCGCAGGCAGGGCGTGTTGTCCTGCCTTATTGACGTTCCACCCGATAAGGTGAATCCCGCTCGTTCAGAGGTACCGCAACAAGAAGCATGGCCACGGCGTATCGGCCGCCTGTCGCTGTTGGGGTGTGGACATGGAGGGTCGTGCGGCCCATGCCGCCGGGGGTCCCGGCAACGCTCCGCTCGTGGGGCGCCGGGACGCGCTGCACCGGATCGACCGCGCTCTCGACGCGGTCGAGAGCGGCTACGGCCTCGTCGCGCTGGTCGGCGAGCCCGGCGCCGGCAAGACGCGGCTGCTGAACGAGCTCGCGGACTGCGCGACCGCCCGCAAGCTGCCGTTCGTCGCGGGGCGCGCGGCCGAGTTCGAGCAGGAGATGCCGTTCGGCGCCGTGGTCGACGCGCTCGACGACCGCCTCGAGGAGCACTCCCTCGACCTGCCGCCCGGCGCGCTGCGCCTGCTCGGCACCGTGTTCCCCGCGCTCGCCGACCTGTCCGGCGACCCGCCCGCCGCCTCGCCGGAGTCGCGGGTGGCGCGCTACCAGCTGCACCGCACCGTCCGGCACCTGCTGGAGGCGCTCGCCGAGCCGTCCGGGCTGGTGCTGATCCTCGACGACCTGCACTGGGCCGACGACGCGACGATCGAGCTGCTGGACCACCTGGTCCGCCACCCGCCCCGGGCGCGGGTGCTGCTGGCGGTCGCCTACCGTCCGGCGCAGGCGTCGCCGCGGCTGGCGGCGCTGGTGGACGCGGCGGGCCCGCAGGGCGCGCGGGTGGCGGTCGATCCGCTCACCCAGAGCGAGGTCCGCGAGTTCCTCGGCCCGGACGTGGGCCGCGCGCGGTGCGAGGCCCTGTTCAAGGCCAGCGGCGGCAACCCGTTCTACCTCGAGGCGCTGGCCAGGATGGCGGGCGGGACCGCGCCCGCGTCCGGCGCCGGCCTCGACCGGCACTGGGAGAAGGGCGTCGCGAACCTGACCGAGGTGCCGCCGGCGGTGCGGGCGGCGCTGCAGGTCGAGCTGAGCGCGCTGCCGCCGAGGGCGCTGCTGATGGCGCAGGGCGCCGCGGTGGCCGCGGACGTGTTCGAGCCCGCGCTCGCGTCGGTCGCGGCGGAGATGGACCAGAACGCCGCGCTCACCGCCCTGGACGTGCTGACCGGCCACGACGTGGTGCGTCCCGCGCCGGGCGGCCGGTTCCGGTTCCGCCATCCCCTGGTGCGGCACGTCGCCTACGCCTCGACGGCGGCCGGCTGGCGGATCGCCGCGCACTCGCGGGTGTCGGAGCGGCTGGCCGAGCTCGGCGCCCCGGCGGCCGTGCGCGCCCACCACGTGGTGCGGTCGGCGCGCTTCGGCGACGCCGAGGCGATCCGGACGCTGCTGGAGGCCGCCCGCGCCGTCGCGCCGCAGGCGCCCGCGACCGCCGCGTACTGGCTGCAGGCCGCGCTGGACCTGATGCCCGGCACCGGCGCCGGTGCCTATCCCGACCGGGTGGAGCTGCTGGTCGAGCTGGCCCAGGTGCAGGCCGTCAGCGGCCATGCCGAGGAGGGCCGCGAGACCGCCCGCACGCTGCTGGGGCTGCTGCCGCCGGACGACACCGTCCGCCGCGCCCGCACCGTGCACATGTGCGCGATCATGGAGCGCCAGCTCGGCCGGATCCACGAGGCCCGCGCCCTGGTCCTGGACGAGCTGCGCCGCAGCACCGACCGGCAGACCCCCGAGGCGGTGCTGCTGCGGATCCGGCTCGTCGCCGACCGGATCCAGCGGATCGACACCCGGGGCTCGCACGCCATCCTGGAGACCATCCCCGACAGCGCGCCCGGGTGGGGCCCAGGCCTGACGGCGGCGGTCGCGGCGATGCGCCCGATGGTCGCCTACGGGCGCGGCGAGGTCGCGGAGGCGATCGACCGCGCCCAGACCGCCGACCGGCTGTTCTCCGCGGCGTCCGACAACGACTTCGCCGACTGCCTCGACTGCTTCGCCTGGCTGGTGTTCGCCGAGTCGTTCCTCGGCATGTACGACGAGGCGCTGCGGCACGCCGAGCGGCTGGTGTCGATCACCCGCACGACCGGGCAGACGTTCGTGCTCGGCTACATGCTGTCCGGGCAGTCGCGCGTCCTCGCCCAGACGGGGCGGCTGGAGGAGGCCGCGGCCGTCGCCGACGAGGCCACCGCGGTCGGCCGCGACCTGCGCTCGCAGGAGGTGCTGGCCTACGGGCTGATCCAGCAGTGCCTGACCGCGTCCTGGATGGGCGACCACGAGCGGGCGCTGCGGGCCGGGGACGAGGCCGTCGCCAACGACACCGGGTCGGGCGAGTGGTGGACCCACATGGCGCACGTGGCCCGCGCCATCGCGGTGATCAACGAGGGCCGGCTGGAGGAGGGCGCCACCGCGCTGATCGCCGCCTGCGGCGACGGCACCCTCGGCCTGGACTTCAGCACCCTGGTGATCTGCGCGGAGGCGCTGGCGTCGGTCCGCGCCGCGCAGGAGAACGGCGCCGACGCGGCGCACTGGGCCGACATCGCCGAGGCGATCGCCGACCCGCTGCTGACCGGCGACGCCGGCCTGGCCCGGCTGACCCGGGCGCACGCGCTCCGCTCCGCCGACCCCGCCGCGTCCGCGGCGGTGGCGGCGGAGGCCGCCGACCTGCTCGCCAAGGCGGGGCGGCGGCCCGAGGCCGGCCGCGCCGAACTGGCCGCCGGGCTCGCGCACGCCGCCGCGGG